>CAYGNU010000388.1:0-4872 GCA_964351175.1 uncultured Roseivirgaceae bacterium
GTGTACTCGGGGTATGGTAATCCAAAAGCACCTTCCTGAATGCCTTTCTGATTGTACCTCAGATAAAAGTGTTCATGACCATTCATGTACAATTGCACATGGTGCTTGTCGAAAAGTGTGATGAGCTTTTCCCTTACATCAAAAAACTCGAGTTCCCTTTCGTCTATATTTCTTCCCGTAAAAATGGGGTAGTGACAAATTACAAAAATTGGTTTCCCATTACCATCCACTGTGGCAAGTTGTTCATCAATGAAATCCAGAAGGCTTTCTCTGTCTCGATCTAATCCATCAATGGAAAGCAGGGAAAAATACTCATTAGCAATAAAATAAGTTCCTGATGCATGATGAAACCTTGCCGGGGTAAGACCAGGGAAATAACTGGTAAGTTGGTCCTTTTTCCCATGTATGGGTGCTATATCAAATACAGGCGTTTTCACATCCAAAAGAATATCATATGATGGATCGTAGATCCCCTCATGCAAAATCTTCTCATAAGATTCGTGATTGCCAACCGCCATGTAAAATTTATCCTTCAATCGATCCGGCACCTGATGATTCATGTATGCCCATTCGTCATAAGGCATTGGAATACTATCAACTCTATTGCCAAGGGTGTCCATGATCATTAGCGTCCTGCTATTGTTGTAATTGACCCAGTCTCCTGTTTGGAAAATGAAGTCAGGATTTTCTCTATCAAGTACGTCTTTAAACAGGCTATGGAATAGACTGGTGTCTAGTGTTTGATTTTGCCACTGCGCTGCTGTATATCTTGATAGGTTGCCTTGAAGTTGCACGTCTCCGATTACCAGGATTTTGATTGACTTCTGCTCTTTTGAACAACTCAGAATTAGGAAGATCATAAGAAGGACGAGGATGCGGCTTTCTTTCATGGTTGAATTATTCTCCTATTCTTTTTGAAAGAATAGGAAGGTTGTTTTTGAAAAAGCCATAAAAATTTTGAGCTCCTGATCTATTGTTACAAAGCACAATGAGTGTAAAATCATGATCTGGGAAATATCTGTATTCTGCAGAGTTGGCGATGCTCGTTCCATTGTGACCTAAATTCAAGTTCCCCGGATACGAAATGGTCATGCCCAAACTATGGTAATCACCGCCTCCTTTATAAATAAGTGGAGATTGTAATAATGACCGATGAGGCAGGTCAAGAAGTTCATTTGTAAACATCAGTTGATTGTGGAATTTCAGTAAATCTTCCACTGTACTTTTGAGTCCGCCAGCACCACTGACCTTTCCTAGTTTGTATGGATATCTGGATTCATAACTTGCTAGCTTATCTTCTGAAAAGTCATATCTGTAAGGTATCGCCAGGCCATCATTTTCAAAAGAGGTATTCTTCATTCCTACAGGTTTGAAAATGTTTTCTTCGAGATAGCCAGAAAAACTTTGCTCTGTTACTTTCTCTATGATGATGGCGAGCAGGTCATACGAATCATTCGAGTAGTCAAACTTCTTTGCTACGGAAAAGTCATGGTACTTGCTCCATTTAGGAAGGTACTTGAGATGCAACTCATATACTTGCTGCATGGATGCGGTCTTTTCTAATTCCTCTCGGAAGCCATCGATTCCATCCAGCTCGTAGTTTGACGTATGAGTAAGGAGTTGGTAGAGCGTGATGGATTCGGAGATGTGCTTTGGTAATTCAGGAAGGTAAGCATCAATCGCAGCATTCAGTTTCAACTTGCGCTGCTGGATGAGTTGGAGGCATGCGACGGCAGTAACCAGTTTGGTTATTGATGAAATCCTCATTCTTGTCAAGGTGGAGTTGCTAATCTCACCTTCAACATCGCTAAACCCATAGGCCTGTTTCAGCAATATTTCCTTGCCTTTTTGAACCAACACTGTACCTTGAAAAAAACCTGCATTTTCATTTTCACTGAGATAGTCATTGATGCGTTGCAAAAATTCAGATTCATCTTTAGCTGGCGACTGGGTGCCTTCAGGCTGATCACCCATTAACAGTCCTGTAGCTTTGACCTTGGAAGTTTCCCTATGTAGTATAAACTCTGGTGCAAACCACGTTTTTGTCACCTTTCCTTGCAGCCACACCTCTAAATCAAACGGTTTGTCGATGGAGATTGAGCGTACATCAACTGGTCCCAAGCGGTAATACAAATCCATCCATTCCTCAACTACTTGATTCACCTTTTCAGTGTCGGTATAGCTGTAGTGTTTATCAACGAATTTGGTCACCTCCTTTTTAGAGCCTGAATTATAAGCCTCTACGAAATCTTTGAATAAGATGCCTGCTGCAGTTTCAGGCCATTGGAAGGTATCTTGAGCAATCAGTGATTGGGTATATAAGCTTATCACAATAAGCAAAACAAGTGTTTTGAAATTTTCAGCCATGATTAAAACTTAGTTTTCAATAAGTATTTTCATGAATTGTTCAATTAACACAACCACATTTTCATATCCTAAGCCATCAATATTTTCCTGAGCTTTATCCTGACCAGAAGGCGGAATATGTGCCGCCAGTATTTGCTTGGGATTGATGTATGTGTCAATTATATTCTTTTGATCAGCAGGACCAAGTTGCCAGAAGGGTAAAATAGCGACATCTATATCTTCGTCAGGGAGATTAAATTTTTCCAGATTTTTGATATCAAGTTTACCATCACCAAAATGGATTATTTTTTTGCCTTCAATGGTGATAAGATATGCTACGTTTTCAGCCTCCTTCCAGGGAGATGAGCCCAAGTGTTCAAGTCGCAGTATCTTGATTTCAATACCATTTAACCAAACTGTTTTACTTTCTTGGAAATCTGGAGTTTCGGATCTCACTCGTGATGAAATCGATTCAAATCCTTCAAAATTTTCTTCCAGGTTGTCAACTGTTTCTTTCGGTCCAAGAAAGATTGCCTTCTTGTTTCGCATCAAATGCTTTCCAGTAATGTCGGCACTAAAATGATCACCATGAACGTGCGTGGCAAGTATAAGGTCTACCTGATCATAAGGTGATTCGGCATTTTCAATTTTGGTCAACTCAGTCTCGGGCAGCACATCTAAATGCTCAAACTCTCTTTTGAAAACGGCATCAATCAATATCTGCGTATTCCCGGATGTGATAAGTACTCCTTGATTTGCCAAATACTGTATCTCTACCTTTTGAGCGTGTAAGAAATCAGATTGAAAAAGGAGAACACTTAAAATAACTTGAAATAGTATTTTCATTTTTTTGATTGGTTGATGATTTTTTGTTTGATGTCTTTCAAATTTCAATACATCCAGAAAGGACTCATGTCTGTATCGTCATTGTCAGTGATTTGCCTGAGCCCTGTTCCGTCACTATTCACTATGAAGAGTTCCATATCTCCTTTATATGGCACATTGAAAACAATCTGACGACCATCAGGCGACCAGCTGGTTTTCATGGCCCAGCAACCACTGTCTTCGTATCCGGTCATAGTGAATTTTCCCAAATCCAATGACCCAGTCAGATTCATCTTATCACTGCCGTCTGGGTTCATAACATAAAGGTTCATTTTCCCTCCAGCATCGGAGAGATAAGCGATTTTGGCTGTTGACTTAGATGTGGAAGGGGCAAAGTCGTTGGAGTTGTCCTCTGTTAGTTTTTTTGCTTCACCACCAGCTACCGATTTTATGTAGATGCTGTAGCTATTTCCCCTGCCGGAAGCGAAGACAATGGACTTCCCATCGTGTGTCCAATGAGGCGTTCTGTCTCCCCCATCTGATTTTACAAAGTGCTCGGCATTCCTTCCATTTTTATCGGCTACGAAAATGTCTACATCCCGGGTGCTCCAATTGAATTCCTGATAAGCTACCCGGCTTCCATCCGGAGAGTACCTGGCTTCATACTCATAGTTTGGTCGGTCAATCCATTTTTTAACATCGGTGACCACTCCATTTTCCAACTTGCCAATGCCAAGTTTCCATCCGCTGAAGCGGTAGGTGTTGAAAATAATGCTTCTGCCATCGGGTGAAGTGACTGGATTGTATTCGCCCCGCCCTCTTACCGTTCCTTTTATGAGCAGCCTGATGGATCCGGTGGCGGGGTCATACATCATCAGGTCCAAAGTGCCTCCAGAATTGAGCGCGCCAGCACTTCTTGAGAAGATTATTTGTGACTGTCCATTAAATGAAAAGTTTAACAGAAAAAAAAGGGCTATTAATGGAATTCTAATGATTGCTAGCATATTATTTTATGACTTTTTTTATAGAGGATGAGATTAAGGTGATCTCAATAGGTTGGCCAATTACTTCTACCTTTACAATTCGACGGGGAGCTTTTTTGCTTACATATATAATGTTTGAAACCCTTCCACCTAAAAGTGTGACCTTATAAGTTTCGAAAGTACCTGACGGTACGGTAATTGATTGACTATCCTTCACTTCAAGCGTCATATCCCAAACCTCAAAACTAGGCTGTACAAGTACAGAAAATGTTGCTATAAGTCCTACTTTTAGAGGTAGGGCGTTAACAAAAGCAAAGACCTCACCTCGATCAATAATGTCATGAGAAAAAGTAGTATCCAATTTATTGGATCGTTCTTTCCCATCATTGAAAACATTATAGACTCCCTTGGTATTTCTCTTATTCCATTCTAAATGTCCATCAATTTCTAAAGCACCTTGTTTATAGCCTATACCATAACTTTTTAGCTGCATAGACTCTCTATTAAAGTAATAAGTAGCTTCTTCTCTTATGAATCCGTCTAGTATTGAGATGTCGGAAAAGATGAATTCTGATTCCAAGAACTCAAAACTTAAAACCATACTACCAATCTTATCTCCATGAGGGTTTACCATATTAAAAGAATCTACGCGAGCAACTATATGCTCGGGTGATAAATCAAAACCAAGCCATTGTTGAGCATTGGAATAGGATTGAAA
>CAYGNU010000389.1:0-4818 GCA_964351175.1 uncultured Roseivirgaceae bacterium
AAGCTATACCGGTAAAGGTTGCTCAAGCATTAAGCCAGACTATGGAAGGCTCTATTTCCGCTAGCGGAACAATTGAGGCAAGAAACAGCACAAACTTAAGTACAAGGATGATGGGCTATGTGACTAATCTTCCTGTAAAAGTTGGACAGAAAGTGAAGAAAGGTCAGTTACTTATTAGTATCAGTAATACTGATTTGAATGCCAAAAAAGCGCAAGTAGAAGCAGGTATCACTCAGGCAAATAGTGCTCTAGAAAATGCTGAAAAGGACTTTCAAAGGTTCAAGGCTTTATTTGAGAAAAACAGTGCTTCTCAAAAAGAATTGGATGATATGACCACCAGGTACGAAATGGCGAAAGCTAATTTTGAAACGGCTAATCAAATGAAAAAGGAGGTTTTGGCACAATATGTTTACAGTAATATTACGGCTCCTTTTGACGGTGTGATTGCTAATACTTTTATTAAAGAAGGCGATATGGCTAACCCTGGAATTCCGTTGGTGTCACTAGAAGGAGGTAAAAATTACGAGGCTGTGGTTATGGTTTCGGAAAATGATATCGCCAAGCTTAAGCAAGATGCTAAAGCTACAGTATTGGTTAAAAGCTTAAATAAAGAATTTGTAGGAACAGTGACTGAGATAAGCACTTCTGCAAAGAATACAGCAGGTCAATTTGTAGTAAAGGTGCTATTGGAAGATGTATCTGAAAATGTCTATCCAGGCATGTTTGTTAACGTGAATTTTTCTTGCGGTACCGAATCGAAATCAGGTGTAACAATGGCTCAATCTGCTATTGTGAGAAAAGGGCAATTGTCTGGCGTTTATGTGGTAAGTGCTGATAAGGTAGCTATTCTCCGGTGGTTACGATTGGGAAAATCTGATGACAACACTGTAGAGGTACTTTCTGGTTTGAAAGCAGGAGAAAGTTATATCACCGTTGCAGACGGCAAGTTATACAATGGCGCTAACGTCACATTCTAAACGCTAAAGATTAGAAATTATGCAAGAAGGAATTTCAGGCAAGATTGCCAACTTTTTTATAAACTCGAAGCTTACCATTTTATTAATGGTGGCCTTGATGATCATAGGAGTTTACAGCTCATTTTTGATCCCAAGAGAAGAGGAGCCACAAATTAATGTGCCAATGGCTGATGTCATGGTGGGTTATCCAGGAGCTTCTCCTGAAGAAGTAGAAAGTAGGGTTGTAAAGCCACTAGAGAAGATAATTGCTAACATTAAGGGTGTGGAGCATATCCACAGTATGGCCATGAATGGTCAGGCCATGATGATTGTGCAATTTTATGTAGGTGAGGATATAGAACGATCATACGTGAAGTTGTATGACGAAATCATGAAACATCCTGACATATTTCCACAGACTGTATATCCACCGGTAATTAAGACCAGGTCAATTGATGATGTGCCAATGTTCGGTTTGACATTATGGAGCGAAAACTATAGTGATTTTGAACTTAGGCAATTAGCTGAAGAACTTACTTCAGAAATAGAAAAGGTAAAAGATGTAGCTATTACAAAACAGATTGGAGGAAGGACACGCCAAGTGAAAGTGGTTGTAGATGTTGATAAAATGGCAGAAAATGGTGTAGATGCATTGGGAATAATGCAGCTAATGAAGGCCAGCAATAGCGCTTCTCAATCTGGAACATTTGTTAATAATGATCAAGAATATTTACTAACAACAGGTAAGTTTTTATCTAGTGTAGAGGATATTGAAAATCTTGTTGTAGGAGTTAATAAAAACATGCCGGTTTACCTACATCAGGTAGCCAAGATCGAAGATGGTGCATCTACGGCAAAGGATTATGTGTCTTTTGGTTATGGAAAGGCTAATGAAAGTTATACTGAAGCACCTTCGGATTATCAGGCGGTAACTATATCAGTTGCTAAGGTAAAAGGTGCTGATGCTATGAAGGTGTCAGATAAGATTATCGAACATGTTGAGTCGCTGAAATCTACATTGATTCCAAATGATGTAAACATTGAGATAACAAGAAATTATGGAGAAACAGCCTCTCATAAAGTAGGAGAATTACTATTTCACCTTGGTGTTGCCATCATAGCAGTAACCGTTTTGGTAATGTTTGCCATGGGTTGGAGAGGTGGACTAGTAGTCTTTTTCTCAGTGCCTTTGACATTTGCATTAACCCTGTTCAGTTATTATATGTTAGGCTATACGCTTAACAGGATTACACTTTTTGCTTTGGTGTTTGTAGTAGGTATTGTGGTGGATGATAGTATCATCATCGCTGAAAATATGCACCGACATTTTAAGTCGAAAAGGTTGCCATTCAAACAAGCAGCAATCTATGCGATAAACGAGGTGGGTAACCCTACCATTCTAGCCACTTTCACAGTTATAGCCGCTATATTACCAATGGCTTTTGTATCTGGAATGATGGGACCATATATGAGTCCAATGCCAATAGGAGCATCTATTGCAATGATGCTTTCATTATTTGTAGCGCTTACAGTTACTCCATATTTAGGCTATCACCTATTGCAAGAAAAGCATGAGGAAGAGCATGAGGAAGCAAGTGCAGGTCAGCAGACTTTTATCTACAGAATGTATAAACTAGTTGAGCAGCCATTTTTAGATAGTGGTGTAAAAAGATGGGTGATGCTCGGACTTACAGTCTTATTACTCATAGGTTCTGTAGCTATGTTCTTTACTAAATCTGTGGCGGTTAAGATGTTGCCTTTTGATAATAAGAATGAATTTCAAGTGGTAATTGATATGCCTGAAGGTACTACACTAGAAAGAACTGCCGCTGTGGCTAAGGAAATTACTCAGTATCTAGTAACGGTACCAGAAGTAGTTGATTATCAAAATTACATAGGCACTTCAGCCCCAATTACCTTCAACGGGCTTGTACGTCATTATGACTTGAGAGGAGGCAGTAATATGGCAGATATTCAGGTGAACCTTTTGCCTAAAGAAGAAAGGTCTTTGAAGAGCCATGATGTAGCATCTTTAGTTCGCCCTAAGGTTCAGAAAATAGCTGCAAAGTATGGTGCCAACGTCAAAATAGTAGAAGTTCCACCAGGGCCTCCTGTGTTGTCAACTATTGTAGCCGAGATTTATGGCCCTGACTATGGGGAGCAGATCAAAGTAGCAGATCAAGTAAAAGATATTTTGATCAATACTGATGATGTGGTAGACGTAGACTGGACGGTAGAAGCAGAGCAGGTTGAGTATAAGTTGGATATCGACTATGAAAAGGCAATGCTCAGAGGCATAGTACCACAGCAAGTGGTCGGCAACCTTAGCTATCTATTGCAAGAATATCCTTTCACTAACTTTTATGATGAACATTCTGTCAACCCAGTAGGTATAGTTTTTACGGTACCTGATCAGGATAAATCAAGAATAGGAGATATCAATTCTATAAAAATAAAAGGCCAACAAGGTAATCTGGTGCCGGTTCAAGATTTGGTGAGTGTTAAACAAGACACACTCAAACCATCAATTTATAGAAAAGATCAGAAGAGGGTAGTGTATGTTACCGCTGATATGGCTGGGGGACTTGAAAGCCCCGCTTATGCTATACTAGGAATGGAAGAGAAGCTGCAAAAAATGACTTTACCAAAAGGTTATAAAGTAGAGGAGTTATACATTAATCAGCCTACTGAGGAATCTGATTTTACAGTAAAATGGGATGGTGAGTGGCAAATTACCTTGGAAGTATTTAGGGACCTTGGGGCCGCATTTTTAGTAGTAATCATTATTATCTATATGTTGATTGTGGGCTGGTTCCAAAACTTTAAAACCCCTATTGTTATGATGATTGCTATTCCACTTTCGCTTGTAGGGATAGTACTTGGGCACTGGTTATTAGACGCTTTCTTTACCGCTACCTCATTTATTGGAATGATTGCGCTAGCAGGAGTTATGGTAAGAAACTCAGTACTACTTATTGACTTTATTGAAATTAGATTGGGTGAAGGAGCTTCAATTAAAGAAGCCATTATTGATGCTGGCGCGGTTAGAACTACCCCAATTTTGTTGACAACAGGTGCAGTTGTAATTGGCGCTTCGATCATATTATTTGACCCAATTTTTCAAGGTCTAGCTATATCATTGGTAGCGGGTGCCATAGTTTCTACCATACTTACGCTAATCATAGTACCTCTTATTTATTATATGACAGAGCGTAAAAAATGGGAAAATAAAATTCAAGATAAACCAAAAGCATAAAACCATGGAATTATTAATCATAACAGCGATAAAAGAGTACGAGGAGGTAATAAAAACCATTCTCAAAGGCGCTAATGTTATTTCGTTTTCAGCAATGCCGGTAATGGGTTTCCATAACAATGCAAATGAAGATATGAAATCAAATTGGTTTGCTCGAGATAAAGGCGAATCGGAATCCATGTTATTCTATGCTTTTGTAGCGAAGAATAATGCTAAATTAGTACTTAATGAAATTGAGAAATTTAATAAAACCAATGAGGTACTAACCAAAATACACGCTGTGGTATTGGATATAAAAGAATCGAATTTAGTTTAAAAAGAAAGAAAAATGAGAAATAGAATGGTAATGGGAATAGCCGGTAGTTTTGTACTAATAAGTTTATTACTTTCCATTTATGTAAACCAAAACTGGCTTTGGTTTACTGCTTTTGTAGGCGCTAATTTGCTTCAATCATCATTTACAAAATGGTGTTTGTTAGCAGATATTTTGACAAAACTAGGCGTTAAGAATTAAGTAAGTGTTACGTCATTGCGAACGAAGTGAAGCAATCTTTATAAAAAAGAGTACGCTGCGTTGCCTCGCGATGCGGGTCGTAAGGTAAAGCG
>CAYGNU010000390.1:0-4818 GCA_964351175.1 uncultured Roseivirgaceae bacterium
ACCATGGATACCGACTATGCGGGCAACCTTTATTTGAATGAGCAATTGTTAATGGGGCAACATGCCGATGAGTTGGCGAGGATACGAAATGAGCATATAGGTTTTATTTTTCAGTTTCACTATTTACTTCCAGAGTTTACTATTCTTCAAAATGTGATGTTACCAGCATTAAAATTAGGGTTAAAGTCAAAAACTGAAATTGAAAAAGATGCCATGGATAAGCTCGCATTGCTTGATATTACCGAGCAAGCACATAAATTAGCTTCTCGTGTATCCGGTGGACAAAAGCAACGAGTAGCCATAGCAAGAGCATTAATCAATAATCCGGATATCATTATGGCGGATGAGCCTACTGGAAATTTGGATAGTAAGAATGCCGATAATGTATTTAATATTTTAAGACAACTTAGTCATGAAGAACAATTGTCTTTGTTAGTAGTTACTCACGATGAGGATTTTGCAAAAAGGACGGACAGGGTGATCACCATGGAAGATGGAAGGATTATTTGAAGTCTGAATTTGAATTATCATTAACTTTAACTTATGGCAAGAATATTTATTACTGGTTCTGCTGACGGTTTGGGTCAATTGGCGGCAAAGCAATTAGTTGATGAAGGACATAAGGTAGTGTTACATGCGAGAGACGCAAAAAGAGGCCAAGACGCACTAGCGGCTGTGCCAGGAGCAGAGCATGTGCTAATTGCTGACTTGTCGGATGTTGTGGAGACAAAACAACTAGCAGCAGATGTAAATAATTTAGGAGCGTTTGATGCCGTAATTCATAATGCTGGTGTATATCACGCCTCAGGTGATTTGATAGTCCGGGTGAACATTTTAGCTCCCTATATCTTAACCTGTCTTATTAAACCCCCTAAACGACTGATTTACCTGAGCTCAAGCATGCATAAAGGAGGACAGCCAAAATTAGATTTACTCATAAAAGACTTTAAAAAAATCAACTATTCTGATTCCAAGCTTCATGATCTAATCCTGAGCAAGACTGTAGCAAGATTATGGCCTGAGTTATATTCCAATGCGGTTGATCCTGGTTGGGTTCCAACCAAAATGGGCGGGTCCGGAGCCTCTGACAGTTTGCAAAAAGGATATGAGACGCAGGCTTGGCTCGCTGTGAGTAACGATGCAGATGCAACAGTCAGTGGCCAATATTTTTATCATAAAAAGGCTCGTGATTATAACCATGAAGCAGATAATCATGATATTCAAGATGCGTTTTTAAAAGACTGCGAACAGTTGACTGGTGTGCCTTTTTTGAGGTAAATAAATCAGTGACTAGATTTATCGATTATTAAGAACTCTTGACTCTAACTCTCTTTAACTAGCCATTGCTTAATAGACCCCTGATAAGATCTACTGCTTTTTAAAGTGTTATTATTGGTTAATTCAAATTGGTAAGTGGCATTGTTAAGATACTTCCACGTCTTAATTTTATTACTATTTAATAGATGAGAACGGTGGATCCTCTTAAAATTGGTCGGTAGCTGATTGCTAATGAGTTCGAGTGACTGTCGGTAAAGATAATTGCCAGCCAAAGTATGGATTTGAATGTATTCAGAATCTGATGTGATGCAAGCTATATCCTCTACATTGATCTTTTTAATCAACCCTTTGTCTTTGATTTCAAAGTACTCCAAATGAATGGGAGTAGGTCTTTTCATGCGTTGCCATAAATGCTCTATCCTTTCATTAAACTCAAACTTCTGGTGCATATCAATTTGTTGTATTGCTTTATTAAGCACCTTTAAAAAATCATCAAGACTAAATGGTTTTAATAAATAACCAATAGCTTCCAGCTCAAAAGCCTTGACAGCATGTTGATCATAAGCCGTGATAAATATTATCAGCGAATTAGTATTGCTCTGAGCTAACTGGCGAGCAGTTTCTATACCATTTAACCCTGGCATCTCTATATCAAGCAGAATAATGTCCGGTGAGAGCGTCTTGCAATATTTTAACACCTCATTACCATTGGCATAAGCACCCAAAAATTGAAGCATTGGTTGATTTTCAACAAGTCGCTCTAAATGTGCTCTTGCATGAGGTTCATCATCCGCTATTAATACGCTATACTTCATAGATTAATGGTATAGTTATCTCTGACACGTATTTATCATTAATTGTCTTACAATCTAACTTTGCTTTATTTCCATAATAAGTGTCTAGTCGATTGGCCAAATTTTTAATTCCTACGCCTGTTTTTAACTCAGTACTGACATTATTTTGTTGGGATAAATCATTGGTCACACTAATACGAATATTATCCTGATTAGCTGCAATGGCTATAAGCAAAGTAGTTGGTACAGTGCTTTGTGCAATACCATGTTTGAAGGCATTTTCAATCAAAGGCTGTAATATCATTGTAGGAACTTTCAGATCCATTAACGAGTAATCAATATTTTCTTCGATGGTGAGCCTGTCATGAAATCGTTCAGCTTCTATATTCAGATATTCCCGAACAAATGCCCATTCCGCTCTCAAGGTGTGTTCGTTATTTTCATTGATTATTAGCATTTTACGCAGTAACTGGCTTATTTGAATGGTGAGCTTTTGTGCCTTGGCATCATCAATTCCAATAAGTGACGAAACAGTATTTAGTGTATTGAATAAAAAATGTGGATTCAGTTGATTCTTTAAAGCTTGAAGTTTACTGCGTTGCAAATCGGTCTCTTGTTCCATTACCATCAACTGTTGTTCCGCAACCCGCTCATTTTGATGTGCCCAGCTCAGTAAACCGAAAAATAAGGCCAGATCTACCAGTCGACTTAAAATAGAAGGGAGCAAGATGGCTAACAGTTCTTCTAAAGGAGGAATAAGCGCTACGCCAAAAAGGATATTTTTTATTACATAAAACAAAAAGTTGGAGAATAGCCAATGTGTTACTATTATCAATACTAAGGTTATTATACTTTGTATTACTCGGTTTAACAAGTCAAAACGAGATTCAACTACCCAGCCATTCACCCATGGCAAAAGAAAAAACCAGATCAGATAATTTGAAAATAGGAATAAAGCATGTATTACAGCTGATGTAGAACTGCCCTGTAACCAGACTATTAATGAAAGAATAGCTAAGCCCAGTGCTACTTTTGATTTGGAAATAGGCAATGGATGGTATGCGGGAACAATCTTCACGATGACTAAGATAAGACATCAATTACACCTAATTGCACCAAATATTGATGTTCGCTGCAAAAATTGTCACTCACTGCATTCTTTCATTCTTCCTTACAAACTGCCCGTAACCTTAAGCAATCACAAAAAAATATAAAAATGAAAAAGTTACTATCACTTACAATTACATGTTTAATGATTTCAGGAATCTTAGAAGCTAAGGGACCTAAATACGCATCTGCAGACACAAAAGATGTCATCGAAAAAATGATCATGGCCCACGGAGGTTATGAAAAATGGGAAGCACTAGAAACAATGTCTTTTACTACCGCCATGCACAGTGAATCACTTGGTTTTCTTAGGTTTTGGGTAAATGATCAGGTTGTAGAAATGGATACAAGAAGGTCTTATCAAGATTGGCCATTGGTAGGTTCTAAGATGTCCTTTGATGGAGATGAAGTCTGGTCTGTAGATTGGAGAGTAGGCAACCCGCCAAGCCATCAGCACTCTGTTTTCTTCTATTATCTTAATCTGCCATGGTTAACCCAAGATGATCATGTAGTACTGGGAGAGGTTGCACTAGTAGATCATAAAGCCTTTGATAATCAGGTGTATAAAGTAAAAATGAGTTACACTGAGGCACCTACCGTTGGTAAATCAGTTAAAGATACTTACACACTGTACATAGATTCTAAATCTTACTTATTGGCAGGTTATGAATATACTGTTGGTTATGGACCAATGTTAGATATCATGGGTATGCCTAAAGATCAGGAAGTTTTTGGACCAATGTTGAGAAAGAATAATTATCAAGCCGATATTGAGGGATTGAAGTATCCTGTGCTTTTTACCACACATGATGCTGATTTCACAACACAATATGGTGATCATGCGATTTACAATGTTAATATGAATCTGAAATTTGATGAATCTAGAATGATCAAGCCTGAGAAGGCTGTAATAGATCCAGCGCTTGATGTCCGAAAATAGTTGTGGTTGAGTAGTCATGATTGGGATTGTCCTAAGGGGTAATCTCAATCTGATTTTTTATAGTTTTTATGATCCAATTTCTTCTGAAAAAAGCATGAATATGAAAAAGAATGTCATCCTGGATATAGCCATTGGCATCCTGATAATCACCATTTTGCTATATGTCAATATACCTTATCTAAAAATAGTAATGGCTGGTACACTTGTCTTAATGTACACAGGACTGACTGGAGGACTGAAAGATCGATTGGGATTTAGTAGACCTAAAAGCTGGATTAAGGCTTTATTCATCAGTTTTTACATTGCAATTTTATTGGTAGTCACTACGTATTTCCTGCTTCTTCCAGTGATTACAAAGCTGACAGGATATGCCTTATTGATAGGCCCATTTCAGCAGATTAAAGGCAATACTAATATACTGTTTTCATCAATCGCGATAGGCTGGATTATAGGTGGGTTTTTTGAAGAGGTTATCTTTAGAGGCTTTTTACTAGGCACAATTTTAGACATCAAAAACAATACTTTAGTTAAAATAGGTGGTGTAATATTTACTTCAGTTCTATTTGGTTATCTGCATAGTTATCAAGGTATTACAGGCCAAATATTAATAAGTATTATAGGGGCAAGCTTGGGATTTATTTTTATAATAAATAATCGCTCAATTTGGATAAATATTGTGACCCATGGGTTGGTAAATAC
>CAYGNU010000391.1:0-4812 GCA_964351175.1 uncultured Roseivirgaceae bacterium
ATATTTAACTGATAAGTGCTTGTGAAATATATGTAAAACTTGAGAAATTAATACACCTAAAATTCCACCTAATAGAAAAAAATAAATTCTAAAGTCAGTTGTATATCTAGAAATAATGAAATCAATAATAGGTTGAAAAATATCTGGTTTATATTCCTTGTTTGTGAAGAAGTTAGAAAACCTGTCAGTTAAATAAGATATATCATACATTGCTACTTTTTGAAGATGACTGGCATGTCTTACTACATCAACATCTTGTGTGAAATCAAAATAGTAAAAATATCCAGCCTGGGCATATAGCAAAATAATAATTACTTTAGCAATAGAGGTGTGATAATTTGTTAATGCATAGAATAATGAAAAGAAAGGCCACACTAGAAAAAAAAACAGGCCAGTTAGTTCACTAACTTTTTTTTTCCTTTGAATCGAACTAATCATTTTTGATTTTAATATCACTAAAATCTGAAACTAGCTTCACGTGTTTAGGGAGTTGGATATTTTTCCATGAAGCATATATACCAATCCGCTGATAGAAATCTTTCAACGCAAAATACTGGCATGAAGGATTATTATAAAAGAGGGTGGTTGATGCACACCCGACCACAATACTATTAGTGGCTTTAGCAATATATAACTCAGCAGGAACATAGTTCCTAATCACCAAATCCCCAAATGCTTCCCTCATTGCAAGGTACTGCTTTTCGTAGGTGGCAGGGTGTAATTTGATAAATACCTTAGAGATCCTTAATTGTTTTAATAAAATTTTAACTTGTTCTATCTCTATGGGAATAAATCGTTCTTCCCTCATTATTGGACTCAGATAAATCAAGTATCCGTCCAAATCCGAATCAAATTTCTCTGGTCTCTTAAAACAACGCAACACCTTTTGATAAAAAGCTCCTTCAGAAAGAGAGAACTTAATTCTATTAAACTTCTTTTTAAGATTAGGCCCCACAAATAGATCCGGATGAGTTAGCCATACTTCATCGATGTAATTACTACTCTCCATGAACCTACCATAAATAAGAGGTTGACAAAATGGGATTCCTTTTTTCCAAAGGTTAAAATAAATTAAAGCAATTTCTTTTATTCTGTGCTTGAATACAGACTTTTCGAGCTTATGATAAAATAATGACCCCTCTTGCATTAAATGTCTACGTGTTCCTTTAGGAGCCATAGAAACAATTAATGTATCCAGTGAGCGATAGACGTTAATCATAAATATATTAGCTATTGTGGTATTAAATATTTCTCTTTTAATCCTACCTATTAAATCTACCTCTCGATCAAAATCCATTCGAATTGCTGAAACATTATCTGGAAGCTTCAGTTCATCAATATCATTGAGTCTCCAAAAGGTTAAAACAAGCTTATTATCAAATTTTTCTCCATCAGAAAAATTTTCCTCAATTACACACATTGCCATCAGAAAGTGATATTCTGTAGCTAAAACGAAAACATTAGTGGGTTTTTCACTCATTATTTAGAAATCTCCTGTAATTGAACCATATTCGCAAATCGCTTTGACTTAGTAATAAGTTCTTGAAATGAACCACTAGACTCAATATTACCATTGTTCATCAGAATCACTTTATCAGCGTGTCTTACCGTTGCCAATCTATGTGCTACAATAACAATAGTGTACCTTCCTTTCAAACTTTCAATATTCTGTTGAATCTCCTTCTCAGTAGCAGAATCTAGCGAAGATGTCGCTTCGTCAAAAATCAATAAATCTACTTCCCTATACAGTTCTCTGGCAACAGATATTCGTTGACGTTGACCTCCACTAAGGTTCATTCCATTTAGACCTAATAATGTATCCTCCTTTAGTGGTAACTCATTGTAAAAACTATCTGAAGCGGAGCGACTCATTGCTTCATTAAACCGAGCCATTGTTCGCTGATTCTTTTCGTCCCAAAATGTAACATTATTAAAAATGGTATCAGTAAAAATAACAGGCTCCTGTGAAATATATCCTATCCTATGACGATACGATTGTTTATCAAATTGGTGGCTATCAACCCCATCAATTATAAGCTGTCCATCTGAAGGTGTAATTAACTCGGTTAGCAGATTAAGCAAGGTAGTTTTTCCACTTCCACTCTCGCCAACAATTGCAATGGTTTCGTTCTTTCGTACGGTAAAATCAATACCCTTAAGTATCTGCTTGTCACCAATTGAAAACGAACCATTCTTTACATCAATCCTATCAATTAAAGCATTAAATTTTATACCCCCTGTTTCTTCTCGATTATCCATTAGCTCCGTTTTAAAATTAATCATATTCTCAATGGAACCTGAAACAGAAAGATAATAATTGGAATGGCTTTGCATTTGCATCAAAAACGATAAAGCTCTATAAAAGAAAAGCAAGCTAACCAATATTGGGGCTAAATCAGATTCAAAGATACTGGTTTGAAGAAAAATAATTGCAGCTACTATCAACATTACTAGAGGCTCCCTTGATGAATTCAAAATAGCCATTAAAAAGCCTACTTTTTTATTATCCTCTTCAATGTCTCTGGCACTCTTTTCTAATGTCTTGGCATATTCTTTCATTCTACCGGTTGCCTTTAAATACTTAAAGTTTTGTATTAGTTGATAAATGAACCCTTGTGTATCGCTGAGCTTACTAGTTATTGACCGAGAGGTGTTTTTTGTCGATTTATAAATATTGCTGTATAAAAGGCTACTCAAAAACCCTCCAGCAGTAACCAGCAAGGCAAATTGCGCATCCACAAAATAAGCAAACCCCAAATATACAACCACCATTATTAGATTTTGGATAATCATAAAATAGGCTTGATAAGCCTTTGTAACCCTTTCAACCTCAGTAGTTAAAGTATTCTGAATTCGACCTGTTTCCGATGAGGTGAAATATTGATATTTAATTGATGCCACCATATCGATAAACTCCAACCTTAGAGTTCTCAGCAATCGTTGTTGAAGATTAATCCGATAATAAAACTGAACAAAAGCCATTAAACCTTTTAATGCAAAAAATATTACCATTGTAGCCAAAACAATCCCAATCGTAATTGTCCCTACATGAAACATTAAGAAATCCACTAAAAAGCTAAGTTTTCCTAATTGAGAAGTATCTATAGATGAGGATTTATCTGCAATTTGTAGTAGTGGCAAAAACATGGTTAAGCCAAAACCATCTAAAATACCAACAAAAATACTTAGAGCAACACCTAAAAATATTCGATAGCCCAAGTATGAATAGAAGAAAAAACCTCCAAAAAATTTATCTTTTGTGAATTTCAATAGGCCTTTCACTGATACATTTTTTTAAAGAGTTCAAATTCAAATGGACTTGTTACTGAAAAAGCCGACTTAGAATCAACCACTACATGACCAATACTTCCACTAACCATTTGCTTTTTCTCTGCAAAACTTTTTCGCATAGAAACGGCTATTCCGGCAGCTCCCTTATATAAGGCCTCTCTTTCAAGGCGGGTGAAGCGGTCGTGGTTGAGAATGGGTTTTAGTGAATGTCCTGTATGCTGATAATAGGTTTTATCATCTGGGCGAACACTTAATACTGAATCGGTTTTAAATAAAAGCAGGGTATTAATGGCGTCATCTATCACATCACTGGTTACAAATGGATACTCAAGTGAGGCCGTTAGTATCATTTCTATTTCTTGTGTACAGCTCAACTGAACCACCTCGAGCACCTGATCAATAGTTCTATAAAGAGTTTCTGAGGCTTGCGCATACGACAGAGGCCTTTCTATCACATGAATCCCCTTATATTTATGCTTTATTTCGTAGAGGTGTTCCAAAATTTCGCTTTCCGAGCTAGAAATCGCTAATTCCTTCACGTAAGTGGCCTTTAATAATATCTCAATTTTATGCTCGAGCATTGATTTTCCATTTACAACAAAAAGTGGCCAATTAATTCCGTTTATCCATGCATTCCTTACCGGAATTACTGCTAAAACAGAAGGGATAGAGAAATTCTCTTTTACAAAAAGTTCTTTTATTTGCTTTCTTGTACTGAGAATCCGTTCCTCATTAGATGTTAGATTATTTCCGTGCCTTCTATAATAAAACAAAGGTTTACTTACGTTGGTAACTTTAAAATGCATGATGAACTTAATCCAGAGGTCATATCCATCTTGACAGGTAAAACTCTCATTATACCCACCCACTTGCTTAAGAAATTCCAAACGAATCATAGTACATGCACCATGAGCCGGTTGATCAAAAAGCGAAACTTCTTTTTCAAAATCATGCCTTTTTTCTTCTCCGGTAGTATTACCTTCAGCATCTACATAGAAATAGTCAGGAAACACTAAACCCAACTCTGAATCTGAGGTAAGTATGTCGCTCATAGTTTGCAGCGCATCGGGAGCTAAGAAATCATCAGCGTCCAAGCGCATAATAAATATCCCTCTGGCAGCACGCATAGCAATGTTATTGGTAACATTCAAGCCCTTGTTCTTCTGATAAATGATGGTTACTTTCTCATACGAGCGGTACTCTTCAATTATGTCACCACTATTGTCGGTAGAGCCATCATCAATAATCAATAACTCGAAATCTTGTAACGTTTGATTCAAGACACTCTCAATGGAATCTCGAATAAACTTCCCATAGTTATAATTGGTAATGTAAACAGTTATTTTAGGTGGATGCATATATCTTACTCAAATTGTGACCATGTCAACTTTTGATGCTTGGCCAAATCCATTTTTGATTTTTTGCCAAGTAGGGCTTCATACTCCCGAGCATCAATACCATGATTAGGCCTCAAAACTGTTAGGTTTTCTTCCGTTAGTATCTCCCCAGCTTTGATATCTC
>CAYGNU010000392.1:0-4803 GCA_964351175.1 uncultured Roseivirgaceae bacterium
TATCATCTCTGATTTAAACTGATCATCAAACTGTTGATCTAGAAAGTGATACTCAAAAACATTATCAGGATCACTTTTAGCCATTACTTTTTCAATATCACCAATCATCTGTCGGGCGTTTGATGATTCACTCAACCTGACTAAGATATTCGCAAATTCATGTTTATGCAGTGCTAGTTCTAACGGCATTACCTTATTTTTCGCTGAACTGAAATAGAAATCATCAACCACACCAATCAGGTAACTATCCTTTTCCGGTAATTTTCCAAACACCGTTGGCTGATCACCAAAATATAAATCTCTCAAAGTTTTATTAATGATCAGATTATCTTTACCCCTGTCCTCCTCAGTAAAATCTCTACCTTCAATCACCTTTAATCCAGCCATTTGGACAAAATCCTCATCGACATGATTCAAGGCCACATTTACATTTTCTTCCCCAAACTTATTACTAAACATCCAGCCAATTCCCGGTAGATTTCCTACTGACACCTCCTTCACTCCATTGATGTCTTTGAGGGCTGATTTGATAACATCTGTATGTTTCTTGCTATAGTCACTCGCCTTGATTGAAATGATTTTATCACTATCAAATCCAAGATCAAAATCCACCAAATAGCCCGTTTGACCTATGATCACCACACAGCCAAAAATCAAAACCGTGGTAATAGAAAACTGTAAAGTGATTAATGTATTTCTGAGCCAGCTGGCTCCTCCACTTCCTGTTTTCACATTATTGGATATGGCCTTTATAGGTCTGAATTTGGAAAGTACAAATGCAGGATAAATGCCGACAAGCAATGCTAACAGCAGTATTGCCATGGCATAACCAGACATAAACTCCCATGTGAGCAATATTGAGCTGTCAACGGGCTTGACAATTAGTTCATTGAAATGTTTGAGAATTAACTCACTGAAACCAAAAGCTAATAATGCTGCTATTGATGTAATCAAAACAGACTCCAACAAAAACTGACCGATCAGATTGCTCCTAAATGCACCAATGGTCTTTTTAATGCCTACCTCCTTGGCGCGTTCAGTTGCTCTGGCGGTGATCAGATTGATATAGTTGATAATGGCTATTACCAAAATCAGCAACCCAATTACTGTAAACACATTAACAAAGATCTGCTTACCCCTGATGGTACTTTTTTGAAGTTTAAACCTAAAGTGATCACCATAATAGAAGTCTTTCAAAGAAAAGAGTTCCGGCTCAACAAAGCCTGCTCCGAGCTTTTCATCCATCAACTTCTGAAGGTCTTGTATAAGTTCAGCAGGGTCTGTTTGAGCAATAAGAAAGTAGGGTGTATGCCCTTCCTTAAACGAATTAATATCCACCCCTTCCTGACTACGCTTCTTAAAAGAAATTAAAAAATTGATATCGATACTTGAATTGGTTGGAGTAGCCAATACGATGTTATCGACAATATAAGATTCACCTTGTAGATTGATCGTTTTTCCTATTGGATCTGTATTAGGGAAATATTTTTCTGCAATAGCTGTTGATATCGCAATTTTGGAAGGATCGGTAATGAAATCAAAATTTTCATTGGCATACTCGAAATCAAATATTTCTATCCACTCCGGATCGATATAAATACTTCCTCCTTCAAAGAATTTTTTGTCCCCAACTTCCACCGCAACTTCACCAGCAGCAAATGCTCTAGTTGTTTTGCTAATTCCAGGTAACTGATCAAAAATATTCTGAAAACCTGCTGGCGGTGGTATACTAAACATCGGTTTTCCATCCACCAGATAATTCATACTCAGACAATAGATATCATCGTAATTTTCATGAAATCTATCGGTTTGATACTCATCCCAAACGAATAGAGAGAGTACCAAAAAGCAGCCAATACCAACAGAAAGACCAATGATGGTGATGAATGAATTCAAGGGATTTTTAATTAAAATCCGATAAGCAAGATTGAGATTTCTTCTAAACATAGGTTATCAAATTATTCATCTCGGAGACTATCCACCGGGTTAACAATGGCTGTTTTGATCGAGTGGAAACTCACAGTGGCAAAAGCCAGAAACAGTACTGATACGCCTATAATCGCAAAGACCCACCAGTCAATATTTATCCGATAAATAAATTGGTCCAGCCAGCTGTTCATAGCATACCATGCTAGAGGAAAACCTATCATCAAGGAAATCAATACCAATTTCCCGAATCCGCTGCTTAATTGAATAAGTATGTTATTTATTGAAGCACCTAATACTTTCCTAATTCCTATTTCTTTAGTCCGCTGATGAGTGATGAATGAAGCCAAACCAAATAGTCCTAAGCAGGCAATAAATATGGCGATTGAGGTGAAAATAGCAAATAATGCACCCAGTTGCTGTTCTTCGCGATACTGGTTTTCATATTCTTTATCGAGAAAACTATATTCAAATGGTGCATCATCAACCATTTCATTCCATTTGGCTTCAAGGAATGATAACAATTCTTTAGAGTTTCCTTCTTTAGTTTTCACAGACAACACCCTAGAATCTCCCCAAATAGGTGCATCAATAGAGTAGAATAAGTAGGGTGCTATAGGACTATGAAGGGAATAAAAGTTAAAGTCCCTAACAACACCTATCACCTTAGCCGGACCCATATCATCACCACCATAAAAAATATTTTGAGTCAAAACGTCATCTTCTGTATAACCAAAAAGCTTCATAGTTGACTCATTAATAACCACTGCGTTTTCATCGGCCTTATTACCTTCCTGAAAATAGCGCCCCATCAAAAGCTCAATTCCCATGGTTTCCAATTGACGCTCATCTGCCTTCATCATAGCGATAGGCTGCTCCTGTCCAGAAGCTACATCACCGAAGATATCTTCATAGCTGCCTCTGCCAATTACATCCATACTTACCGAAGCATTAATGACATCCGGATGATTCAAGACTTCATTTTGAAACTTCTCCAAGTGAGTATCGAGTTTTTGAGCCCAATTAACGACTATTATATTTTCCTTATCATAGCCTAAATCCTTGTTATTGAAGTAGTTGAGTTGCTGAAAAACGATGAAAGTACAAATCATCAAAGCCGAAGAAATACTGAACTGTAAAACCACCAATGAGTTTCTAAACCATTTAGATTTTTGTCCGGTATTGAGCTGACCTTTAAGTACTTTACTTGGATTGAAGGATGTGAGATAAAAAGCTGGGTACAGTCCAGCAAATAAACCAACAACAAGTATAAAAACAGCAATAGCAGGCAAAAAAGAAATACCATCAACAGTGTTAAGTGTTGCACCCATATAATTTTCAATGAGTATTTTTAAGAACTCAGTAAGACCAAGACCAATTAGCCCAGCAATCAGACAAAATGCAATAGACTCAAATAAAAATTGTACGATTAATTGATGCTTCTTAGTTCCAAGTACTTTCCTTATCCCAATTTCCTTTGCTCTTACTGAAGCTCTAGCTGTAGATAAATTAACAAAGTTTATAATGGCTAAAAGCAAGATAAACAATGCTGTGAAGGAAAATATATACATATAACTGCCATCGCTAACTGTGCCCAATCTATTACCAATACCTACGGACTTTAAATGGATGTCTTTAACAGGCTGTAGGTAAAAAAGCCAATCTCCCTTGTCGGCCAAAAACTCATCATAGTTTATTCCCCATCTCTCTAAAATTGGAGCAGCATGCTTTTTTCCTATACCAGAAAGTTTACTTTCAAGACCCGCAGGATCAGTACCTTCTTTTAATTTGGCATAAGTAACTACCTGAGTCCATATCCAGTTATCTTCCACATTCTTGACCGTATTGTCTGTGTAAATGGAAAGTAAAAAATCAAAATTGAAATGAGCATTAGTCGGTTGAGGGGCTGTAACACCAGTAACAACTAATGGCAATCTATCTTTTCCCAACAATATGGTCTTTCCTAAAGCATCCGTTGTTCTAAAATACTTATTGGCCATTTCCTCAGATATAACCACTTTATCAACTCCTTTTAAAGCCGTAGTGGGATCGCCATAAAGTAATTCAAAATCAAAGAAAGAGAAGAAATTGGAGTCTGCTGATAACATATCATCTTCATAATAAGAAATGAGGTTAGTATCATCCTCTACCCGTAAAAGCTCGTTAGGATAGGTGCGAATACGAAGTGTTTCTTCAATTTCTGGATAATCAGAACTTAACACCAATGCCAATGGTGGCACCGAAGAGCTCATCACACCTCCTCCAGGCATCCAAATATTCGTCATATTGACCCTGTAGAGACGATCTGTCTCCTTATAGAAGTTGTCATAATTGGTCTCGTGAATAACATACCCTGCTATTAATAAACTTGAAGCTATCCCTATGGATAGTCCAAGGATATTTAGCAGTGAATAACTCCAATTCTTCACAAAGTTTCTGAGCGATATTTTGAATATATTTCTTAGCATTTTTTTGTTGTTAGTCGTGGGTAATTGGTTGCTAAATTATAGTGCTGAGTAATTGAGAGCTCATTGTTAATTGTCAATTGCTAATTACAAATCATTCATCTCTCAGACTTTCCACCGGATTGACCATAGCTGCCTTTAGCGATTTATAACTAACCGTTACTGCTGCTACTATGATTGTTCCTATTAAACCAACGGCAAAAAGCACCGGACTTAATTCAATTCTGTATTCAAAACCTTGAAGCCATTCATTCATACCGAAATAAGCCAGAGGTGCTGCAAATAGAAAAGCAATACCAATAAGCTTTAGAAATGAATACGAAAACATGCCTACAATACTTGTTACTGAAGCTCCTAATGTTTTTCTTACACCTATCTCTTTCGATCTACGAACTGCCAACGCTGTATTGAG
>CAYGNU010000393.1:0-4789 GCA_964351175.1 uncultured Roseivirgaceae bacterium
ACTTTTTCTTCAACATGAGGTTGGTAATCAGCCTCGTTTAACTTAACTTTAATTGAAGCTTCTGTTGAATTTTTTTTGTCTAATGAGATATCCAAAGCAATAGATGTTTTGTGGTGATATTTATAAATTAAAAACCCTCAATCTCGATTGTTGTTAATCGCGATCGAGGGTATTTCTTTGTGCGGATGGAGGGACTCGAACCCCCATGCCGTGAGGCGCTAGATCCTAAGTCTAGTGCGTCTACCAATTTCGCCACATCCGCTACTCTGAAAATGGAGTGCAAATTTATTTATAATTTCTGATTGTGCAAATAGTTCGTTTTATATTTTTATAATTTTGGTCTTACTTTTTTCGAATGATAGCAATTGATGTAGAGGCAGAGAATAAAGAGATAGTTCGGAGATACCGACAACTACTGAGGCATGCCAAGCCTTTTCTCAAAGAAAATGACTCCAAACTTATAAGAAAGGCCTTTAATACTGCGCTTGAAGCGCATAGTGGTACTAGAAGAAAATCTGGTGAACCATACATTTATCATCCGATAGCTGTGGCGAAAATCTGTGTCGATGAAATTGGGCTTGGTACAACTTCCATAATTAGTGCATTGCTCCATGATGTGGTTGAAGATACCGAATGGACGATAAAGGACATAGAACGTGATTTTGGTAAGAAAATAGCACGGATTATTGATGGTCTTACTAAAATATCAGGAGTATTTGAGCACGGCAGTTCGCAGCAGGCAGAAAACTTCAGGAAGATGCTACTTACTTTATCAGAAGATGTTAGAGTAATTTTAGTGAAACTTGCAGATCGGCTGCATAATATGCGTACCCTAGATAGCATGCCGGTTAATAAGCAATATAAAATCGCCAGCGAAACTATCTTTCTATACGCACCACTTGCCCATCGCCTTGGTTTATATGCCATCAAGTCTGAAATGGAGGACCTTTATCTCAGATATACTGAGCCAGAGGTTTATGATGATTTAGTAAGAAGAATTGATGCCACTAAAGAAACTAGGAGTAAGTTTATAAAGAGTTTTATTAGACCAATTCAGCGCAACTTAAATGATCTTCATTTAGACTACTTTATTAAAGGAAGACCTAAGTCAATTTATTCCATTTGGAATAAGATGAAAAAGCAAGACATCCCTTTTGAAGAGGTCTATGACCTGTTTGCCATACGCGTTATTGTAGATGTTCCTCATGAAAGTGAAAAAGCTGCTTGTTGGCAGGTTTATTCTATAGTTACTGATTTTTATAAGCCTAACCCAGATCGTCTTCGCGATTGGATAAGTACACCTAAGGCTAATGGTTATGAATCACTGCATACAACAGTAATGGCCAAGAATGGTCAGTGGGTTGAAGTGCAGATTAGGGCTCGCAGGATGGATGATATCGCTGAAAAGGGATATGCTGCTCATTGGAAGTATAAAGATAATGAAGGTTCTGGTAACTCATCTGGGCTAGAGCTATGGATCTCAAAGGTCCGAGATATGCTCGAACAAAATGATTCTTCTGCACTTGAGTTTGTTGATGACTTTAGGGGTAATCTATTTAGTGATGAGGTTTTTGCATTTACACCAAAAGGGGATTTGAAAACTTTACCAAGGGGAGCTACTGCATTAGACTTTGCGTTTGAAATACACACTGAAGTAGGGGCCAAGTGCATAGGAGCCAAAGTCAACCAAAGATTAGTGCCTATTAATTATGCACTTAATAACGGAGATCAGGTTGAAATTCTCACTTCATCTAAACAGAAACCAAATGATGATTGGTTAAGATTTGTAGTAACATCTAAAGCCAAATCTAAAATTAAGGATGAGCTAAAAGAAGATAAAAAGCATATAGCTGATGAAGGCAAAGAAATTGCGATTAGAAAATTAAAGCATTTCAAAATTGAGCCAAGTAATGAAGTCTTTGAGAAACTTCGAGTCTATTTCGATATGCCAAATTTGTTTGATCTATTTTTTAAGATTGGCGAAGGGACAATAGACAATAAGGATATCAGAAGGTTTAAGGACCATAAGATGGATGCTCCAATTAAGTCTAGGCCCAATACTAAGATATCTGATGCTAAAACATTTGAAAGGGAACTTGTAAAAGTTAAATCTGATGATGTCTTATTAATTGGAGAGGATATGGACGTCATTGATTATAAACTAGCTAAATGCTGTAATCCAATACCCGGTGATAACGTATTCGGTTTTGTTACGGTTACAGAGGGTATTAAAGTGCATAGAGTATCTTGTCCTAATGCACCAGAGCTATTAGCTAATCATGGTCATAGAGTTGTGAAGGCAAAATGGGCATCTCAACATCTATCGGCTTTCCTTGTAATACTTAAAATAATAGGTACTGATAGGGTGGGTTTAATTAATGATGTAACAGGAATAATATCAGAGGAACTTAAGGTGAACATGCGTTCCATGTCTATTGATACAGATTCTGGCATATTTGAAGGAGAAATAGTTTTGTATGTAAATGACACTCGTCATTTAGACCTTTTGATTAATAAATTGGATAAGGTTGAAGGGGTTGTTAAAGTAACTAGGAGGGATTCTCAAGAATAAGTTAATACCTCAAGCAGATTCTTTAATAATATCTATATTTGCAACCCTTAAGAATAGCACTTTATGGCGTTGAATGAAAAAGTATATAGTGAGGTAAAGAAGATATTTACAGCTTACCTTGAGAATAAAGGATTAAGAAAAACTCCAGAAAGGTATGCAATCCTTGAGGAGATATATACTCGTGATGGTCATTTTGATGTTGAGTCACTCTATATAAGCATGAAGAATAAAAATTATAGAGTAAGTAGGGCGACAGTTTATAATACATTGGATTTACTCGTAGAGTGCGATCTTGTGAGTAAGCACCAATTTGGTAGAAACCTTGCTCAATATGAGAAGTCTTATGGTTACAAGCAACATGATCATTTGATTTGTACAGAGTGTCACAAAGTAGTCGAGTTTTGTGATCCTCGTATTCACAACATTCAGACCATGGTGGGAGAATTATTGAATTTTGATATTATGCATCACTCGCTGAACCTCTATGGAATTTGTGGTGATTGTCAAATAAAAATTAAAACAGAAAAAACAAACTAACATGAATTTTGAACATTCAGTTGTTGATAGTATTTTGAAACTGCAGTTAAGTGGTGATCTTATCGGAGAAGATAATGGTATTGATATTATTGAGGTGATTAATAACCACATTAATAATAATATAAAACTATGTATAGTTGATATTGCTGGTTTGAGATATATTAATAGTAGCGGAATTGGTGTATTGATCACAATACTTACCAAATTTAGAAATAAGGGTGGTGAATTGTGTCTTCTTAATCCATCTGAAAGTGTTAAAAAACTTTTGATAATCACAAAACTCAATGCCATTTTCACAATAGAAGAAAATGAGGATAAAGCAATTGATGTATTGAATAATTCTTTAAAATGATGAAATTGGATATTCTTTTAGGTCTCCAGTGGGGAGATGAGGGTAAAGGTAAAGTAGTAGATTACTTAGCTCCTAAATATAATGTTGTTGCCCGTTTTCAAGGTGGACCAAATGCTGGACATACTTTAGAATTTGACGGTATAAAGCATGTTTTACATCAAATACCATCTGGAATATTTAGAAAGGATATTTTAAATATTGTTGGCAATGGTGTAGTGCTAGATCCTGTTATATTTAAAAAAGAGGTAGATGCATTGGATAAGTATAATCTTGATGTGAAAAAGAACTTATTCATTTCTAAAAAGACCCAGCTGATACTACCTACTCATAGATTGTTAGACGCAGCATATGAATCGTCAAAAGGAAAGAAAAAGATTGGATCTACTTTGAAAGGAATAGGTCCTACCTATCAAGATAAAATTGCAAGATTGGGATTGAGAGTTGGTGACATCTTATTACCAACATTCAAGAAGAAATATCAAAAACTTGTTGAGAAACACATTCAAATACTCGAATTCTATAAAGCAGAATATGAACTAAAGGATTTGGAGATTGATTTTTTCAAATCAATTCAATTTTTAAAGGAGTTCCAACTTATAGAAAGCGAATATAAAATCAATGATGAGTTAAAGGCAGGTTCTAAAGTTTTGGCTGAAGGGGCTCAAGGTTCGTTACTTGATATTGATTTTGGAAGTTATCCTTTTGTTACTAGTTCCAATACTACAGCATCTGGTGCTTGTAGCGGATTAGGTGTCGCACCAAATAATATAGGAGAGGTATATGGAATCTTTAAAGCGTATTGTACTCGAGTAGGAAGTGGGCCTTTCCCTACGGAGCTTTTTGATAACGATGGTGTATTAATGCAGAAAGTAGGTAATGAGTTTGGTGCAACTACAGGAAGGCCACGCAGATGCGGCTGGCTTGACTTACCTGCGCTTAAATACGCAATCATGATAAATGGTGTAACGCAGTTATTCATGATGAAGGCTGATGTATTAAATGCTTTCAAAAAGATAAAAGTATGTACTTCTTATAAAATGGAAAATGGTGAGCTGATTGATATCATGCCATATGAAATTGTAGATCAAAAAATTGAGCCAGTTCTTCACGAACTCAAAGGTTGGGACTGTTCATTAGAAAACATTTCTGATTTTGAGGATTTTCCAAAAGAATTAAAAGACTATATTTTCTATTTGGAGAAAGAACTTTCTGTGCCAATTAATATGGTTTCTGTAGGTCCAGACCGTACTGAGACTATAATAAGATCAGAGGTCGTTGTATAAGCGAAGGGGTATAAAATAATTTTGCATTAGGGTATTGTGTTTGAC
>CAYGNU010000394.1:0-4766 GCA_964351175.1 uncultured Roseivirgaceae bacterium
ATTTGGAGAAACCCAGGGCCAAATCTGGCAGATGATCCAGGTTTCTGCGTATTAAATTAAATTATGGAGATAAAAGTATATAAAGATAAAAAAGAGGTAGCTAAGGAGTTTTCTGAATTTTTAGCGGAGCGAATAGCTTCAAATAAGAATTACAGTGTAGCATTATCAGGAGGAAGCACGCCAAAAATAGTATTCGATTATTTGGCGGAGCATTACAAAAACATTGAATGGAGCGATGTTCACTTTTATTGGGGAGATGAGCGTTGTGTTCCACCAACTGATGATGATAGTAACTATAAAATGACTGTAGAACATCTTTTAAGTAAAATTTCTATTCCCGCGCAAAATATTCATCGTGTTTTAGGTGAAAATGATCCTAAGAAGGAAGCCAAAAGATATGATGATCTATTGGTTAATACTTTGCCTGAAGCAAATGGAATCCCACAGTTTGATTTGGTTATATTAGGAATGGGCAGTGATGGGCATACCGCCTCTATCTTTCCTCATGAGATAGCTTTATGGGATTCACCAGCAAATTGTGAAGTGGCAGTTCACCCCGACTCAGGCCAAAAGCGAATTTCATTGACTGGCAGGGTGATTAACAATGCTAAGGAGGTTACGTTCCTTGTCACCGGAGCAGACAAAAAGGAAAATGTAACTGAAATATTGGCCAAAAGTGAATTAAGTAAAGCATACCCTGCTTCATTGGTGGCACCGACATCAGGCAAACTGTTTTGGTTTTTGGATGAGGCTGCTAAGGGTGTTTGATCAAAGGCGACTGACTTAAAAGCCAATCGTTTTTGCGAACAGGGTGAAGCAATCTCTAGTTAAAGATTTCAAACTGCATTGAGATTGCTTCGTATCCTCGCAAACACGGCACTTGTTGCTTTTAAGACAGCAGGACATCATTTTATATAGTCTTAATTAATACCCTACTGCCGCGCCTTCTCCACTGGATGAGTCAGAGGCTCCTTTAAAAATCCCATCTTCGTAAATGATACCCATAAGTTGGCCAAGACTATTTCTGCTTACCATCGTATGGCCTAACGCTTTCAAGGCCTCTCTTGTATCCGGTGACATAAGCAGTGATTCATACATTATTCTGTCAGGCAGCCATTGATGATGAATTTTCATGGCTTCAATGGCATCATCTATTTCCATTTCGAATTCCAAAACGTTCAATACCGTTTGAAATACAGTATTGATAATTGTTCTGCCACCTGGACTGCCAATTACCAAATAAGGTTTTCCATTTTTAGCAACTATTACCGGTGTCATACTAGAAAGCATGCGCTTCTCGGCCTGTATTAAGTTAGGCGCTGTACCAATTTGACCTGTGCTAGTTGTTACACCTGGCTTAGGATTGAAATCACCCATTTCATTATTAAAAATGAAACCTAATTCTTTATCTACCATTCCTGATCCGTACGAGTATTCTAAAGTATAGGTGAGTGATACTGCATTACCATCTTTGTCGATTACAGCCACATCGGTGGTGTTATCGCCCTCCGGCATTTGCCCAAACTTTGAAGAGTCACTTTTTGTAGCTTGTTTCATGTCAATACTAGCCACCAGCTTTTTTGCCAGTTCTTTATCCAATAAGAAATCCACTGGCATATCCGGGTTAAAGTCAGGATCTCCCAAATGTCGTGCTCTATTGGCATAAGCTCTCCGCATTGACTCAGCAACAAAATGCACATAAGGGGTAGAATTGAACTCTAAAGTGTCAAAGTTTACCTGCTCCATCATGTTCATCATTGAAATAAGGGTGACGCCACCTGAACTTGGAGGAGGCATAGCGCAGATCTGATAATCCTTGTAAGTTCCGAAGACAGGCTTGCGCTCAATGGCTTCATATTTAGCTAAATCCTTTTTGCTGATGATGCCATTGTTTGCTTTCATAAAAGCTTCAATTTTTTTGGCTACTATTCCTTTATAAAAACCATCAGCGCCATTATCACGCATCAAGGCTAGAGTATTTCCTAATGCTTGTTGTTTCCAAACCTCACCAGGCTCTACGATATCTCCATTTTCATCACTAAAAAAACCTTCCATCTGAGGGTACCTATCCTTGTTGGCTTCAAAGCTTTGAGCCGCCTGATATAAAGACCAGTTCATGGTAAATCCATTTGATGCTAAATCAACAGCCGGCTGCACAACTTCCTCCCAGGTGAGTTTTCCAAATTTTGCATGTGCTTTATATAAACCAGCTACAGTTCCTGGCACCCCTATAGCCTTAGCGGAAAAATGATTTGAGTTTTCTATTACTTGACCATTTTCATCTAAAAACATATCATCAGTAGCCTCTAATGGCGCTTTTTCTCTAAAATCAAAGGTTGTTGACTCGCCTTGTGAATCCATGTATACTAAAAATCCACCACCTCCAATATTACCTGCAGAAGGATGAGTAACTGCCAATGCAAATGCGGTAGCCACCGCAGCATCTATGGCATTGCCTCCTTTTTTAAGGATGTCTCGGCCTGTTTCAGAAGCAACACTACTGGTAGAAACAACCATACCATTTCGGCTGTAAGTTTGAGCTGTTATGGAGTTGGAAATTAGAGCTAGAGATAGCAATAATATAAGTGAGTGAAGTCTGATTTTCATCGTAAAATGTGATTAGTCCTGATTATGTGTTTTACTAAAATGCAGTATTAAGATCAATAAAACATTTTTATGCGAAGGAAAATAAAATTGACTGTAGCTTCTTTCCTTAAATGCGTCAATTCTAGCCTTATTAGTTTAGATAAAATCATAAAATATCTAGTTTTACCAAATACAGATTTTAAGATTTATGAAGGCAGTTCAAAAAAGCATAGTGCTATTACTAATATTATTTGTTTGGGGATGTAAAACCAAAGAAGGGAGTAATGAAAAACCATTGGTAGTTTCTCCTTTGAGTCCTGAAGTGGTTGAATATAACCCTGCCACAATTAGTGACGATTATGTGTTTGCTGTTGAGGGTGGAGGCCAAGCATCTTACCTTTTGGATAAGACGGGCAAAAAACTTCATGAATGGAAATTTGATCTAAAGTTGGGCAATGATGCCCAGTTATTGCCTTCAGGTCAGGTTCTGGCAATTTTTAAATCGGAAACGGCCACTATTAAATTTGGTGGGGGTTATGCGGGAGTAATAAGATTGATCAATCCAGATAGCTCTGTGGAATGGGAGTATGTATATGAATCTCCTGAATACCTGTCACATCACGATGCTGAATTATTGCCTAATGGTAATCTCTTGTTTTTAGCTTGGGAGAAAATACCCTCAAGTGTTGCTCAAGAAGCTGGCGTAAATGCTGAATATGATATCTATCCTGAAAAGATTTTGGAAGTTAATCTTCAGACAAAAGAGGTAGTTTGGGAATGGCATAGTTGGGATCATATTGTACAAGATTTTAAGGAAGATGCACCAACTTTTGGGGCGATCAATGAAAACCCAAATAAGATTAATATCAATTACAATCTGAGGAAGGATGGAGATTTGATGCATGCCAATGGGCTCACTTATGATGAAGCTAATGATCTCCTATTTGTTAGTGTAAATTTCTACAGTGAGGTATGGGTAATTGATCATAGCACTACTACTGCTGAGGCCGCGGGTGACCAAGGCGGAAAATATAATAAAGGCGGAGATTTGATCTACCGTTTTGGTAATCCAGAAGCGTATAATAATAAAGTAGGAAAGCGAATTTTTGATCGTGTACATTTTCCAAACCTACTTGGTGATGGTGTTCTGGGTGAGGGAAATATTCTCATTTTTAACAATGGTCTTAAGGCTAAGCAATCTGAAGTATACGAATTGAAATTACCTTCAGAACTAAAACTCACTGCTGATCTTAATAATGAGCCTGAAATAATTTGGAGTTTCACCAACCCTGAATTATCATATGGGAGAATTTCTGGTGCTGACAGACTGGGTAACGGTAATACCCTGATTTGTGAAGGTGACTATGGGTTTTGGGAAGTCACTTCAGAAGGTCAAATTGCTTGGAAATACAATAACAAAACCACAACTTATTGGAGGGGTTATGGTTTTGAAAAAGATGCTATAGCTATTAAGAATCTTAAACTGGCAGATTAAACCAATACTTTACATTTTACTTCAGGAATCTTCTTCATTTCCTCTATCATATCATTACTTGGATTGACTTTGAATTTCCTCGACATCATTTCAATGGCAATCTTAGCTTCTGCATCCACCAAATTCAAATGAACGGATAGATCGCCTTTATGGGCACTGCAAATGCGCTCTATTTGATTAATAACATTTGAGTTTACCTCTTCGGTATTGATGTTGATCATGATGCCTTTGGTCTTTTTGTCCCTTAACTCACTTAGTAACTCAATGCTATGCAGTTTTAGCTCCAAGCGTTGATCACCCCATTTTTGTTGAACAACTCGCCCCTGCATGTATAAAAACCAGCCTTGCATCATGTATTCTTTGAATTTGATATAATCATCACCAAAGAGGAAGAAGGTAAAATTACCATTGTAATCTTCAACGGTTAAAGTGCCAAATGGCTTGCCACCCTTTGTGGTTCTGTGAGCAAAAGCTGTTACTATTCCAGCAAGCCGGATGTCTTTGTTTTGAAGTGCTTCTACATCGTTTAGAACAGACAACTCTGTATTACAGAAGCTATCAATTTCGAATTGATAAGTATCTAATGGGTGTCCTGAAATAAATAGTCCAACTACCTCTTTTTCAATATTTAACTTCTCGAATTCACCAAAAGGTTCAATTGGATCTATATTAGGTTTATGCGTTA
>CAYGNU010000395.1:0-4758 GCA_964351175.1 uncultured Roseivirgaceae bacterium
ACCTTCGGTAAGCTGAGAAGATTTGGAATCAGTGAATGAATAGATCATAATTTCAGGAACTCCATCAAAATATTCATAGTAGGCTAGTTTGGTTCCATCTGGTGAATAGGTAGGTGAGAACATGCCACCAGGGCCGGTACTTTTTTGTCTACAGCTAATAAAAGTCAGGAAACAGAGAAGAAGAATAGAGTATTTAGTATTCATAGTAATTTAGAGTTTGAATTTTCTAAAACTTAATTACTATTCCATTCAATGTAGTTCAGTTTCATGAATTCAAACGAAAATGGAAGATTATGTATCTAATTCGATGACATTTAAAACACAAAAGAACAAAGTGAAATGAAAATCTATTTTAGTTTGACTAAGTTGTTTCATTGAAACAATGATTTCATATACTCGTTCAGTCCTGAGTATTTAAATTTGTATTAAAATCTATTAAAACAGTATTTCATTTTGATGTGAGTATTTCAATTGTAAATAGTATCCTTGCCCTCATTATTTTTCAATGCTTTTTTTGCACTCTATTTTTATTTAATACTAAAAGAGGAAAGTCAGTAAGTAATTATATTCTTGGAAGTTTATTGTTGATACTTGGAGCACAATTTTTCGCAATTTATGTAGAAGAAGCTGGATGGTTCAATTTTAAAAATTACTATTTGCCCTTTAAATTTTTATATGGTTCAACCATATTTTTCTATACCAAAAGTATAATCCTTAAAGATTTCAGTTTTCGAAGAAGAGACACAGTTCACTTACTCCCTTTCTTTTTAAGTATTCTTTTGGCTTTGGATATAGTGCCTATAAATGACTCTTATATAATTTTGACCGTACAATCTTCAATATTCGCTTATTTGATAGCTTCTTTTCAATCCACAAGAGTTCATCATAAAGTATTAAAGGAAACCAGATCCAATTTCGATAAAATTTCCCTTGATTGGTTGAATCAACTATTGATATTTCTAATCGTCATAATGATCATTGATTTTATATATCATAGCACTGGATTTTCTATTGTACTAGATGATATGACCACGGTATATGTTTTCCAGTTACTGGTCATTTTATCTTTAGTTTCTACCATAGTTCTGAAAGGACTAAAATACCCTGAGTTATTTTCAGGAATTACGGACGAGGAAATATCATTTTCAAAAAGTAATGAGTCTCAAAAATACAGTAGCTCAAGTTTAAATGAGGATGATCTTGAGAAGAATAGAGATAAAGTGATAAATGCACTCGCCAAGGAAAAGCTCTATTTAAATCCTGATTTGTCTTTAAATGACCTGTCCGAAGAAGTCGGAATTTCCTCTAGAAATCTCTCTTATGTTATTAATAGCCAATTCGAAATGAACTTCGCTGATTTAATTAACACCTACAGGATTGAAGCTGCAGTTAAAATATTCGAGGAATCAAAAGATCCTAAACAAACTATACTTGAAGTAATCTATGAAGTAGGTTTTAATTCGAAGTCGAGTTTCTATACTTCCTTTAAGAAAGTGGTCGGTAAAACCCCGAAAGAATTTAAGGAAGATCTAAAGCATAATGATCGAGATTAATACTACTATTTATTGAATATGTAGTTTATGAATTGACCCACTGATATCAGAAATGCAGCATAATGGTTTTTGGAATATTCTCTCATCTCTAGCAAAGTGGTTTGATCGTAATAAACACCTTCAAGCATTAAACCAGCTGGAAGTGATAATGTTTGCACGTTCTCTATAGGATTTTCATCAAGAATGAGAATATTAGCAACAGTACCTTCTTTGATGTTACCTGAAAATGATGGATGATTTAGAATTTTTACTGCTTCAGTAGTTCCAGATTGTATGATTTTTAAGTTCGAGATACCTAACTCTTGCATCAATTTAATTTCTTCATGTACGCTCCAACCTGGTACGGTTAGGTTGGGTCCGGTATCAGTTCCTAATAAAATGGGTACATCTTGTTCATCCAATAAACGAACTAAATACTCCATAAAGGCATATTTTTTCGTAGTCCAATCATAGCCACTTTGTGTAGGATTTATCCAGCCTTCAAGACTACGAGCTCCCAAATATCTCAAAAAAGGACTAATCTGCTCAGTAGGTAATGTTTCTAAAAACGCTTCTTTTTCAAGTACGGTTCTATATAAATGATTGTATGCGGAAAGTGTAATGGTAACAGGGATGTCAGCTTCTTTTAGTTCTTGAACAAGCTCCTGTGCTTTAAGGGAATCAAGCTCATAGTCTAGCATACTTTGAAATAGTTCTTCAACATGTTCGATAGTTGTGTATCCAGCATTAAGTATAAATTGATTCGATACACCTCTAATTGGATGTCCTGAAAAAGTGATCGAATTTTCTATTGCTGATTTCGAGATTGCTTCAAGCTGCTCTTGGCTTAATCCGTCATACACTTTGATGAAATCGTAGCCTTCATTTTTAATTTTCCCTACAACTTCATAAGCTTCTAATGCATTATCCATGTGATGATGGAGGGGAGAGCTATTTTGAGTTCCATTAAGAGTTGGTCCAGCGGTTATAAGTCTACTTCCACTTAATTGATTACTCTCTACTTCTGATCGCCAAGTCAAATGTGTTGGGAATCCCATCATATTTCGAACGTGGGTAACACCGTAGGATAAGTATTGAACTAACTCTGCTCTGTCAAAAATATGCGTATGCATGTCAGCCAATCCATGCATCAATACCTTATTCTCCGCATCTATAATTCTATAATCATCTGAAATTTCTGAATTGCCCTCAATAATGTTACTTATGTACCCGTGATTAATAAGAACATTTTGATTGTTTGATAGAATCCCAGTTTCGGTATCAAGAATTCGACCATTTGTGATAGCCACTTTTTCTAGTTTATTACCAAACGTTTTATCTATTGGATTATATTTTACAGATTCGATTGATAAAAACACGAGGAATACAGTGAGCATTACTAAAATGGAGAGTAACGATAGGAGTGATATTTTAATTAATCTTTTCATGACCAACCTTATAGTTAATTGTAAAGCCGGTATGTTTTAGCCCGACTTTACTCAATATGGATCATTCAAAGATACTAGTAGTCTTTTTGGATGAATTAAAACCAATAATTATAAAAAACTTCATATTTGAAATGCTTAGAAATATTTATGAGTGAGTAATCTGTTAGAACAAAAATTTTAGATAAGATAGAGTAGTGTTCATGAATTCATCCTTTTTCACGAATACGGACTTAGAGCAAGACTTAGAATTGTATAATTGTAGAAACTAAAATCTTATATAATTCCTATGGTAAAAGCACTTAATATTCTATTTATACTAATAATTTTCACGTCAATGTCACCCCAAGCATTTGGTTATCAGAGTGACATTTTATCTGACACAGTTCAATTCTATAGTACAGCCCCTCGTTTTTCTGAAGATGGCAATTCTGTTACTTTCTACTCATATAGGGAAAGTGAATTTGGTGCAGATTTATATTCTGTAAAAATTGATGATAAAACTACTTCAAGGATATCAAAAACGGAAAGAAATGAATGGTGGTTCGATTATACTTCAGGGGACAAATTGTTAATTAGCTCTGATGTTTTCAAGAAGGAACCCTATGATGGTTCTGATATTACATTATTTGACCCTTCAGATCAAAGTTTTGTACAACTTTCTAAAAGTAATGAGGTTGGCGTATTTAATATTTATCCGAGGGTTTCAAGGGACAATTCAAAAATTGTTTATTGCCATGACTGTATGAAACCTGTTTCAAATTCGGATATCTATATAATGGATATTGATGGTAGTAATCCAAAGCCAATTGCACAAACTGACTTTGATGAGAGAAAGCCAGTATGGTCACCAGATGGTAGTAAAATCCTTTTTTCTTCTAATAGAGATGGAAAATTTGCTCTTTATGAATATTTCTTTGATACAGGTGAAACTAAGAAAATCAATGATTTAAATAATGAACTAGATATAGTTGAAGGTGAGTATTCTCCAAATGGTAATTTCATTGTTTACGTTGCAAAAATCAGTAAGAAACAGTCTGAATTGCATCTATTGGATATTAGAAAGGGTACTACCAGAAAGTTAACATCAGGTGAATTTTTAGACGTTTTACCTGTCTGGTCACCAGATGGTACAAAAATTCCTTATTCTACTTAGAGATATGGAAAAAAGGACAAAGGGGCGGTTCTTATTATGAACCTCAGTAATAATTTATTAACGCGTTTATCATTATAAGTAATTCAAATAGTCCTAAATCACGAATATGGACTACTTTTAAAGAATGAAGTTGGATATTTGATTTGAACCTTAAAAAATAAAATAAGCTTGAAAAAAGTATTCTTAATATTTGCGGTTTTACTGGCAATAAATACAACATCCTTTTCACAAAGAGTGGAAACCTTAGTAAAAGGCGCGTCAACTTTTGATGATGGATTAGCAATAGATAGTAACGGTAATATTTATGCCTCACGATACTATGGTAGTACTATTACTAAAATTTATCCCAATGGTGAGACTGAAATATTTAGTACAGGTTTTGGCAGTCCAAACGCTATAACTTTTGATAATGATGGAAATTTGATAGTACCAAATGCGACCTCAAATAAGGTTCATAGAGTATTCAAAGATGGGTCAAAAACTACAATTGTAAGTAATATTGATAACCCAACTGGAATTGCTGTAGATAGAGTAGGAAATATTTTTATTTCACAATATCAACTTTCAAGAATATCAAAACTTGATACTTCAGGAACCTTATCTATCTTTTTACAAGGTGGATTAT
>CAYGNU010000396.1:0-4739 GCA_964351175.1 uncultured Roseivirgaceae bacterium
TTTGCCGCAAAAGTAGCACAATATTTAAAAGAAGAATAGCTCCTTTCATTTATTTAAGAGTGAATAGTCCCATGTCTTCATTTTGTTTTAGAACTAAATTATAACCAATTTTGCCCCTTAAATTTTTACAGACCCGGTTGATTGTGGGAGATTATAGTGTAATGCAAAACTTTGAAGCATTTAAGGAGAAGTTAAAAACTCCTAATAATATAGTGATTACCACGCATCATAAACCAGATGCAGATGCCCTAGGTTCATCTTTGGCGTTGGCTTCATACCTCAAGAAAAAAGATCATCATGTAACAGTGGTTAGTCCTACCGACTATCCCGATTTTTTGAATTGGATGGTTGGTAATGATGAAGTGGTAAAGTATAGTGAAGGAGGACAAAGTAAATCTAAGCAAGTTATTGATGAGGCTGATCTTATCTTTTGCCTTGATTTTTCAAGTTTGAAACGAATTAATGAAGTTGGAGACTTGGTCAGAGAATCAAAAGGCGAAAAAGTATTGATTGATCATCATCTTGAGCCAGAAGATTTTGCCCAGTATGTACTTTGGAGTACAAAAGCTGCCGCTACTGCAGAACTTATCCATCAGTTGATCTATGATTTGAACGATGAAGATTTAATTGATAAAGATATCGCTGAAGCTTTATATGCAGGCATCATGACGGATACTGGTAGTTTCAAGCATCCAAATACTACCAAGAACATATTTGATGTTTGTGGTGATTTAGTGGGTAGAGGTGCAGACACTGCTAAGGTGGCTAAGTTGATTTATGACAATAATTCTTTGAATAGGATTAAGTTCATTGGGTTTGCTTTAAACGAAAAATTAAGAGTTATCCCTGAATTAAACACTGCTTACTTTGCTATCACGGCTAAGGAGCTTGAGAAATTTCATTCAAAAACTGGAGATACTGAAGGCTTGGTAAACTATGCCTTATCGATAGAAGGGATAAAATTTGCTGCAGTTATTATTGATAGAACGGAAGCGATTAAGATGTCTTTCAGATCTGTTGGTGATTTTTCAGTAAATGAATTTGCAAGAAAAAATTTCTCAGGAGGGGGGCATAAAAATGCAGCAGGAGGAATATCACATACTTCCCTTGATGAAACCGTAACAAAATTTGAGCAGCTGCTTCAAGAGAATAAAAATGAATTATCTACAAAAACGAAAATATACGCATAATATGAAATTGAATAATTTATTGGTAGTGATGGTCATGGTTGGATTGCTTCAGGCCTGTAATTCAAGTAGTGAAGAAACAACTCCATCTGGATTGAAATACAATGTGGTAGAGAAGGGAAGTGAAGGAGTAGCTCCTGCTGGTAGTTACTTGATGATGAACATGATCTATAAGGATGACGCAGATTCAGTTTGGGTTGATACTAAAGACTCTGGTGTTCCAATTATGATTTTTAAAGAAGATTCTGTTTGGGCAAAGAAGGATGGAAGTATTCAAGAAATATTTGTTGAGTTAGGAAAAGGAGACAGTATCACATTTGATGTGCTGGCAAATGATCTATTTACAAAAACATGGCAAGCACCTTTGCCTCCGACTATAACTCCTGAAACTGTAATTTCATTTTATATAGGAGTGCAGGATGTATTAGATGAGGAAGGTCTAAAAGCATGGCAGCAAGAAATGCAGACTAGGCAAATGGCGAAGATGCAGGAAGATGCTATTGGGCAAAAGACAATTGATGAAGAATTAATTGATAAATTTTTGACTGAGAACAATATAGAAGCACAGTCAACAGCGTCTGGTTTGAGATACGTTATAACTGAAGAAGGTGAAGGTGTTCAACCTGAAACTGGTCAAACAGTAGAAGTGAACTATGTAGGTCACGTGTTAAATGGTGAATATTTTGATACAAGCATAAAGTCTGTAGCAGAAGAAAAGGGGCTGTATAATGAGCAGCGTGAGTATAAGCCACTTGAATTTCCTTTGGGACAAGGCGCAGTAATTAGTGGATGGGATGAAGGCCTTGCTCTACTCAATAAAAGAGCAAAAGCTACGTTCTATATTCCATCAGGGTTGGCATATGGGCCTAGAGCGAGAAGCGAACAAATTCCAGCTAATTCTATCCTAGTTTTTGATGTTGAATTAGTGAATTTTAAATAAAATGAAATTAACCAAAATATTTAGTGTCATGGCGCTCATGAGTGCCATGATTGTTTTAAATGGTTGTTTGGGAACAGAGGATCCTCCTGTAGATCCGCAACTTGAACAATTCACTAAAGATGTTGCGGCCATTGATGCTTACCTAGAAACTAATGGGATCAGTGCCATTACGGATGATTTCACTGGAATACGATATGTGGTAAATGAAGAAGGCGATGGTTTAAAACCCTACTTGTCGGTCATAGACTCATTGACCCTGACTTATGAAGCTTCTGTGCTTAATACGGGAGTTGTATTTGAAGAGGCTACTAATGAAAAGTCTAACATTTTTACTTTGCTCCCAGGTATAGCCTATGCTGCTTCATTCATACAAGAAGGAGGTAGTGTTACGGCTTATGCGCCATCTTTTTATGGATTAGCAACAGGAACAACTGACGATGTTCCTGCTAATTCTATATTAAAGTTAGATGTTGAATTGGATAAAGTTATTGATCGGCAATTAACAACAGAAATCAATATAATTGATGACACATTAGATCTTGGAGGTAAGGTTGCCACTATTGACCCAAGTGGAATTAGATATATGCTTGATCAGGGCGGAGGTAATTTTCCTAACGACAATAGTGTTGTTACTGTAAATTATAAAGGATGGGTGCTTAATAGTGGCGTTCTTTTTGACGAAGGAACTGGAGTTACTTTTGCATTGTCTAATCTTATTTTGGGCTGGCAAATAATGCTGCCTAAAATGAAAGAGGGTGGTGTGATGACAATGTATATTCCTTCACCTTATGCCTATGGAACAGGCGGTTCTGGCGGTTCTATTCCCCCCAATGCTACACTTGTTTTTGAAATGGAGTTAATTAGTATCAATTAGTGAAACTTTGTTTTGCCACTAATAATAAAAATAAGCTTCATGAAGTTGCTTCACTTCTGAGTGATTCAATTAATATTCTCAGTTTAGAGGATATAGGTTGCTTTGAAGAGGTAGAAGAAACTCAGGATACTATAGAAGGGAATTCACTACAAAAGGCAGATTATATTTTTAATAAGTATCAGGTAGCAGTTTTTGCTGATGATACTGGTCTAGAAGTTGACTCACTGAATGGCGAACCAGGCGTTAAATCTGCTCGATATGCAGGAGATCAACGAGATAATGAAGCCAATATTCAGTTGTTATTAACTACCCTGAAGGACAAACCTGACCGAAGTGCACAATTTAAAACAGTGATAACTTTAATTACTGAAAAAGAGAATGTGCAATTTGAAGGTATTGTAAAAGGTAAAATCACAACGGATAAAATGGGTGATGAGGGTTTCGGTTATGACCCAGTATTCGTTCCAAATGGTTATGATGTGTCTTTTGCGCAGATGTCAATGGCTGAAAAAAATCTGATTAGTCATCGGGGCTTGGCTGTAAGGAAATTAGTAGATTACCTCAATCAAAATTATTAAGAGTGGCAGTAAATCCTTTTTTGATAGGTATTACAGGTGGTAGTGCATCAGGAAAAACACTATTTCTAAATCAGCTTATTAATAAGTTTGGACAAAATGATGTTTGTCTAATTTCTCAGGACAATTACTATTTAGATCGTAATCAGCAGACTATTGATGAAAATGGAGTTACAAATTTTGATCTCCCCTCTTCAATAAATGATGTTGAGTTTGCCAGAGATATAAAATTGATAAAAGAAGGTAAAGGCTTTACAAGACAAGAATACACCTTTAATAACCCTTCTGTCACGCCACAGCAGCTTGTCTTTAATGCTGCTCCTATTGTAATTGTGGAAGGTCTATTTGTTATGCACTTTCCAGAAGTAAATAAACTACTGGATTTACGTCTGTTCATAGATGCTCAAGACCATATTCGTTTGAAAAGAAGGATAATCAGAGATAATAACGAAAGAGGGTATGATCTTGATGATGTGCTGTATCGCTTTGAAAAACATGTGATGCCCACTTACTATAAGTACCTTGAACCACTGAAATCTGAAGCAGATCTTATTATTCCAAATAACACACATTTTAACAATGCACTTGAAGTTTTATCAGGCTTTCTTAATTCTAGACTTCATAGTTAATATTGTTTTCTATCAATAAATCTTTAGATTTGCCCCGCTTTAAATAAATGAGCCGCAGTAAAACCATATCGAAATACAAGAGTTCAATAGGCCTAGCCATAGGCGTATTGGCAGCTGTTGTGATTTTATTTACACAGAGCTTCTATTTCAATTATGCTGCTAACGCTGAATACAAAGTAAAAACTGAGCAGTCTGACAATTCAGATAAAAGTGAGACAATATTAAAGATTGGCTCGGAGGCAGTAGCGCAGGTAGCTCAAGTGAGCTTGCAAAATGTGCTTCACTTCATTGCTAACATTTACTTAGACAATTCACAGCAAAATCATATTGAATATAGCCCTCAGTCATTATTCAATACCTATTTCCATACCTTATTCAGGTTAATTATATCCCCAAACGCCCCTTAATAGGGATTTCGTGATATAAACATTTCGTGAGCTTTTGCTCAATCAATCATTAATTTCATTCTTTTAAAACTATATAAAAATGCAAAACAAAGGTGCGGTTGTTGCTCTAACAATCATTATTACGCTG
>CAYGNU010000397.1:0-4714 GCA_964351175.1 uncultured Roseivirgaceae bacterium
GTCCTACATTCTGAGGAAAAGTAGCACTTAATTTACCTGATGGATTAACCTTTCCAAAAAGGACATCGGCAATGGCTAACCCTGCTTCAGTTCCTGGAAACCATGCATTTAATATGGCTGGAACATTTTCATCTTCCCATTTCAATACCAACGGTCTACCAGTAAATAGCACCATAACTACAGGCTTGCCCGTTGCTAATAATCGCTTTAATAATCGCTGCTGTATAGCTGGTAAATCAATATTCGTTCTGCTAGAGCTTTCTCCAGACATTTCTGATGCCTCACCTAATGCCGTCACTATAACATCTGCTTTTTTTGCAATTGCAAGAGCTTCCAAAATCATTTCTTCTTCCGGTCTGTCATCACGGTAAGTATCCTTTCCAAAAACACTAATCCTGCTTTCATATTGAGCGTCCTCTAAAATATTGGCCCCTTTGGCGGTTAGAACTTTCACCTTGTCTCCTACTACTGACTTTATTCCCTGAAGTAATGAAATGGATTGCTTAACATCGGTGGAAACGCTCCATGTACCTGGCATGTTCTCTACGTTATCTGCTAACGGCCCAATTACAGCAATAATTCCATTTTCTTTTAAGGGCAAAATATTATCGTTTTTAAGTAACACCAATGACTCGGCAGCAATTTTTCTCGCCTCACTTCTATTTTCGGCAGTAAAAATCTCGTTAGCAGATCGAGCATCATCCATATATCGATAAGGGTCATCAAATAACCCTAGTTTATATTTCGCCTCCAATATTCTTCTGCATGCTAAATCAATTTGACCCTCACTAATAAGCCCCTCCTCTACTGATTTTTTCAGTGTAGTTAGAAAACCCTCACCAACCATATCCATATCAACACCAGCTTTTAATGCCATAACCGAGACCTGCTGCAAATCACCAACACCATGCTCAATCATTTCGTTGACGCCAGTATAATCAGTAACAACCATCCCGTCAAATCCCCATTGATTTCTAAGTACTTCATCAAACAACCATTTATTACCCGTAGCGGGTATGCCGTCAATTTCATTGAATGAAGCCATAACACTGCCCACGCCTGCATCTACCGCTCCTTTATAAGGGAGGAAATACTCATTGTACATGCGCAGGTGGCTCATATCTACCGTGTTATAATCACGACCAGCTTCTGAAGCACCATAAAGGGCAAAGTGTTTAACACAGGCCATCATGGTGTTATTTAATGATAGGTCCTCACCTTGATAACCCTTAACCATAGCTTGGGCAATGCGGTAACCCAAGTAAGGATCTTCTCCAGACCCTTCAGACATTCTCCCCCATCGAGGATCTCTTGAAACATCAGTCATAGGAGAAAAAGTCCAGGAAATACCTTCTGCCGTAGCCTCCTGAGCAGCAATTCGAGCCGAGTTCTCAATCATCTCCATATTCCATGTACATGAAATGCCTAATGGAATTGGGAAAGTAGTTTTAAAACCATGAATAACATCCATAGCGAATATCAAAGGAATACCTAACCTGCTTTCTTCCACCGCTAATTTCTGGGCTCTCCTGATTTTATCAAGGCCTCTGATATTAAATAGGCCACCCACTTTACCTTCTTTTATTTTAGCTCCAATACCATCATTATTGGTCAGCCCAGTAGTAATATCCCCTGCACTTGGCAGATTCAATTGACCAATTTTCTCTTCCAAAGTCATTACACTTAAAAGAGAATCAATCTTACTTTCTGAACTTGAAGTCGCTTTTTCACCTCCATCCTTATTACATGATGAAAGATTAAGCATTACAATCGCCAGAATGAGGGGTAAATAATTCACCTTTGATGTTTTCATAATATACATTTACAATGTTATTTTCTCAATATTTTTTAGGTTCCTGAATTCTAGCATCAGTAAGTAAAACCCAACTTTATTAACCCCTTCTGTACCTCTGGAGCTGACATGAAAAGCTTCCAAATGAGCCCTGAGCGATAGTTCTCAATCATAACAGGGATGGGCCCTTGATCAATAGCTAGATATCTGGGTAGGTACCAGTGGTGTTCAAAACTAAATGCATCAAATGGCCCATATTTTCCAATTAACGAATCTCGTTCAGGAGCATAGAGAAATTTGAGCATCTGCATACTCTCCGTTGGAGTATATGGAAAAGAGGAAAGTGCTGCCGTTGGAGTAATCACTCCTAAATCCTCATCAGGACGATGCCCTGCATAGCCATTAATAGAATAACTTGATGTAAGACCCCATAAATTTTCGCCATACCCTTCAAATCCGTTAGGGTTTTCAACTGCATATTTATAGTGAATCTTGGCGTGGTTTAGATTTAATTTCCAGTAGTCTGCATACTTATCTTTCAAGCTACTTGGATTAAGACCTGTAAAAGAATAATGAGCCCAAAACAGTGGTCCAACTGGAGAATTATTTGTCTCATAATGATCCAAAACGGTTTCCAAACCATAGTAAGTAGTGTCCTTGGTAATATCGCCATTTCTTGCCCAGCCTTGATCATACACTTCAGCATCTATAGCATGGGTAGGCGAAGAAGCTGCCAACACATACATAATCAAACATTCGTTATAACCTCCAACTGGAAAGTTCATCTCCCATCCATAATCAGGAGACCAATGCCAGTAAAGCACACTTTCACCGTTTTTGGTATGCCAGTTGAATTCGATACCCTCCCATAGTTTATTGATTCGTTCGGCCAAAGCTTTTTCTACATCATCGTTAAGATTTAGGTATTGTCTTACTGTCAAAAGTCCAGCAGCCAGGAATGAAGATTCCACCAAATCACCACCATCATCTTTTTTACTAAATGGCTTCACTTTGCCGGTGTCACCATACCACCAGTGCGGCCATACGCCATGAAAACTGTCTGCTTTTTCTAGAAAATTGGCAATCTTTTCAAATCTTTCAATTCCCTCTTTTCTTGTGATAAACCCTCTTTCTATACCTACCACTATTGCCATTAGTCCAAAGCCAGAACCGCCTGAAGTCACCACATTTTTATCATCACCTGAATATATACCGTCAAGATGAACACGTTCCCGGGCCATACCACTTACTGGTTCAGCCCCATCCCAGAAATATTGAAAGGTTTGGTACTGTACCAAATTCAATAATGAATCTTCCGATATGCCTGCAGGCGCAGTACTACTTGCAGCATTTTTATCTTTATTACCACAAGAACTAACTAATATCAGAGCGAATAAAAATATCATATACCCAATCTGATTACGCTTTTTAAAAAGATTGATATTCATAATTAAAATATTAAAAAGGATTTATAAACAGTAGTCCAAAGGACAATGGAAATGCTTATAATCGTAATCCAAACGATTATTTTAATTGTATTTATCTTTTGAAAGATCATCGTAGCAATACTTTTTTTTAGTAAGTAAAACCTAATTTATCCAGACCCAACATCACTTCTGTGTCACCCATAAAAAGCTCCCAAAGAAGTGCCGTTCTATGATTCTCAATCATTATTACAATCGGTCCTTGATCAATTGCCAGATATGAATTGGCATACCACCCTGCGGTCAAATTGTAAGCATCATAAAAGCCATATTGACCCCATAACTTATCACCTAATAAATAATAAAAATGGCGTATGGCCTGCATAGATTCTTCTGGAGTATAAGGTATTGAGCTGATAGCAGCGGTTGGTGTAATCACTCCTAGATCGTTACCTGGTTCATGTGCAGAATAACCATTATTATTATCACTTGCCGTTAAACCCCATGAGCCGGAAGAATAGCCCACAAAATCAAGAGGATTATTAATACAATAGGCTCTGTTAATAAGTGTATGATTGATATTTTGCTCCCAATAGTTAGCGTATTGATCCTCTAGATTTCTAGGGTCAAGACCTAAAAATGAGTAGTGTGCAAAGAATAAGGGTCCTCCTCTATCAGATCCTAAGGGTAAATTGATATTGTAAAAATCATTGCCATTGACCATATCACCATTTCGCGCCCAGCCCTGGTCATAAATTTCAGGTGCAATGGAATGTGTTGGTGAAGACGCTGCCAATACATAAATGATAAGGGCTTCATTCCAGCCTCTTATTTTTAAGTTCTTTTGAAACCCAACATTAGGAGACCAGTGCCAGGTTAAAGAATTGTCTCCACTTTGTACAAACCAGTCCCATTCTACAGCCTCCCATAAACTTGTGATTTTATTCTTAATTCCTAACTCTTGCGCATTAGCATCATTTAGATACTGCCTAACTGTTAATAACCCCTGTATCATGAAGGCCGTTTCAACAAGATCGGCTCCATCATCATCACTACTGAACGGAATAACTACACCAGAAGTACCATTCATCCAATGAGGCCAAACACCATGAAATCGATCTGCTGTCTCAAGAAAATCAACGATTTTTTCCAGTCTATCGATACCTTCCTGTCTTGTTATAAATCCACGCTCAATACCGACCAATATCGTCATGACCCCAAAGCCTGACCCACCAATGGTTACTATCTCTCCAGAGGTGTTTCTTTCGCGAGCCAAGCCGCTGGTAGGATGACCGAAATCCCAGAAATATTTAAAGGTTTGCTCCTGAACTTTGGTGAGCAGTTCGTCATCTGTAATTTCAGGGAATTTGTAAGTAGAATCGAGTTGGGTATAAAATTCTTTTTGAAAGCCTCGGAAATTAAAGCCTGCAGCGCTGGTTAGATTTTCATCGATAGAGAGTATGTATTTCTTTAAGATCGCAGCTTGTACCGGTGCTGG
>CAYGNU010000398.1:0-4711 GCA_964351175.1 uncultured Roseivirgaceae bacterium
GCATCGAAGCGGGCAGGCCCGTGACGACCCAGGGCCCGGTCTCCAGCATGGGACGGTTGGACTGCAAGGAGCCGAGCCACCTGGCCCTCAAATACCTCGCCCGGGAAGCCGACAGCTTCATGACGGTGACCGAAGCGGAAGCCGACGACGCGGTTGCGCTTTACGGCAAACACGATGTCGCCACGTCCCCTTCCGCCGCGGCGGCACTGGCGGGACTGACAACTGCGAAACGGGCGAACGCCGTCCCCGGTTTGGGTGCGGATTCACGCATCCTGCTCTATGTCTCGGAAGGCGCCATCGATGACTGAGACCGCAAAACCCGATTTCCCGGCCGCCGAATACGAAATGCGGCTGGAGCGCGCCCAGCGCGCCATGCGTGACCAGGGCCTCGACGCCCTGCTGTTCACGACGGAAGCGGAAATGCGCTACTTCACCGGATTCCGCACGCTGTTCTGGTTGAGCCCGACCCGTCCCTGGTTCCTGGTCCTTCCGAAAGTGGGCAAACCCATCGCGATCATTCCGGAAATCGGCGCGGCCCTGATGCGGACGACCTGGATTGACGACGTCCGCACCTGGTCTTCCCCTCACGCCGATGACGACGGCGTCTCCATACTGGCAGGCGCATTGCGGGGCCGAACGGCGGTCGGCATTCCAATGGGGCGGGAAAGCAGCCTGCGGATGCCGCTGAACGACCTTGCCCGCCTGCACGAGAAACTGCCGGGAATGATCCCCGTCGATGCAACGCCATTGATCCGAGCCTTGCGCGAAGTAAAGTCGGAGGCGGAAATCGCGACCATCGCGGAAATCTGCGCCATCGCCTCGCGCTCATTCGGCAACGCGTCGAAACTGTTCCATGAGGGCCAACCGCTGAAGGAAGCCTTCCGTTCCTTCAAGATCGACCTGCTGAGCGAAGGAGCGGAGGACGTTCCATACCTTGTCGGCGGCGCGGATCAGGGCGGTTACGCGGATGTCATCTCGCCACCCGGAGAGAAACCGCTGCAGGCCGGCGACGTCTTGATGCTGGATACCGGCGCCACCCTGCGCGGCTATTATTGCGACTTCGACCGCAACTGGGCCTTCGGCCATGCCAGCGAGGCAGCCAAGCGCGCACATGAAACATTGTACGATGCGACGGAAGCCGCCCTGAAAATTGCCCGGCCGGGGACGACATGCCGCGACCTGTACACCGCCATGGCGGCCGTGATCGACCCCAAAGGCAAGACCAGCGGCGGGAATGTCGGCCGCTACGGCCACGGGCTCGGCATGCAATTGACCGAAAGCCCGTCCAACATCCATTTCGACATGACCGTGATGAAGCCCGGCATGGTGATGACGCTGGAACCCGGCATGGAAGTGGAGGACGGCAAGATCATGGTGCATGAGGAAAACCTGCTCATCACCGAAGGCGACCCGGTCCTGCTCAGCGAACGCGTCGGGCGGGAATTGATGATCCTGTAAGCCCGGGGAGAAGCCTACAACGACTTGGGCAAGGCCAGGAAATCGTCCAAGGACATCGGCTTCGCGAAGAAATATCCCTGTCCCAACGGACAACCGACTTCTTCGATCAATATCCTGACTTCCTCCGCCGTCTCCATTCCCTCGGCGATAACCTGCATGCCGCATGCCGCGCCCATTTCCGCTATGCTTCTGGCGATCGCGGCATGCTTCTCGCGCGGGTCCTTCGACAATACGCTAATGAACGAGCGGTCCAGTTTCAGATAGTCCAGCGGGATAGTCGTCAGCACATGCAGGCTGGAGAAGCCTGTTCCAAAATCGTCCAGCGCCGTGGCAATTCCGGCATTTCTCAATTCGTTCAACTGTTCGATGACGAATGCGCGTTGGTCGATCAACTGGCTTTCGGTGATCTCAACTTCGATGCCGCCGTCGGCCACCCCGTGCTCGGACATGCAATCGCGTATGACGCCGACCAGATTGCGCGAGCGGATGCAAACGCCGCTAAGGTTCACACCGACGGTGAATTCGGGGCCGAACGCGTCCCTCAATCCGGCCAAGTCACGCGCAACGGTTCGCACGGCGAAGGGGGTCAACGAGTGAATTAGTCCGTTCTTTTCCGAAATCGGCACGAAGACCCCAGGCGGAACGGGTCCATCATGGGTGCTGTTCCAGCGCATCAGTGCTTCGGCGCCTACGACCCTGCCTGACACCAACTCCACACGCGGTTGGTAATGCATATGGAACCGCCCGGCGACGAAGTCGTCCCGCATTCGCTGATCCAGTTCGTGCATCTGGGAGAGCATATGGAACCGCTCTTCGGTGATCGCGAAAACGCACGTCCCCGTATCCTTGTAAATTTCAAAATTCTCTTCCTCATACACTGTATAGAGGCGATGAAATTCCTCGAGTGACATCTCACTCTTGGACGCGAAGCCCGGAAACTCGCCGGTCGACAAAACAAAATTCACACCATAATTGAATCCGTCGATGTGAAAGCTGCCGCAGAGAACGGACTCCAAGTGCAGGGCGAGTTGGAACGCTTCCCCACGGGTGACGTTTTTCATGAACAGGACAAGCCCATGCTGTCCCGAAATCACGAAACACTCCGACGGCAGTTCCTTGCGCAGAAGCCCGATGACGCGCTCATGGATTTTGGCGACAACCTCCGGGCCGAACACCCGTATCATCCCCAAGAGTTCACGATAGGAAATGGTGAGAATGCCGAAATGACCGCCGTGGTCTCGGCAAAACTCTGCTAGGGGACGCGCAGCTTTGGCGATGCGTTGCGAACTTAACGTGTCGACGGAAGGATCGAAGACAGGGACTTCACGGTACATTTCCGCAAGGGACAAGTCCGGCCCCGGTTTACCAACGGAAAGTGCACGCATTGTAGGATACCCCGTCTCAATCCACTGGATTTGTACATTAGAGATATTACATGTTTTTTTATGTTTTCAATGATCTGTCGCAAGGACGCTTAAGCGCCCACCGAGGGACAGAACAGGAGAGAATTTGCTCGTTCTTTGTGAATATCACGTTAAGGTAATTTCATCACCCTGCCGATGTCACGGCCTAGCCATCTGGGGCTGGGCGCCCTTCCGGTTCCTCAGCGGAGTCCGCATCGCGGTCACGTCCTTAAAAATCAGCCAAAATACTTGCCCACCCCTGCCCCACAACTTCATATTACTGGTTGCTGATGGCGGCGCGCCTTCCTGGCCGCGCCTTCTCCTCAATCGATGAACCCAACCCCGGCGGCCGGGGAACGTGGGGACGGGCACGCAAGGATTTGGTTGTGGAATGGGTTTCGAGAAAGCCGGGCTTCGTCGGCGGCCTGGAGCAGGTCGCGGACCGTTGCAAGACGCCGTCCGCCCGCAAACTGATCTCCGGATACCAGAAATACCTGGCTGCAAACGGCAATCGGCCCCCCAGATTCACCGATCTGGACATCGCTGATTTTGTCGCTTCCGTCCCCCATATCGCGCTTTGTTCCGTGATCAAGGACCGGAGCTGCGAGTTCCGTATCATCGGTGAGGAATTGAACCAGCGGATGGGTTTTCCAGCCCCCCGCGTGAACTACTACGATTACGTTCCGCCCAACCGTGTCGCCTCGGTCAAACGGGTCATGGAGATGGTGGTCGGCATCCCCTGCGGCTTCAGAGCGGATCTGGAGCAAGTCTATTCCTCCGGCCAATCGATGCAGGCCGAAGCCGTCGGACTGCCGCTCGCACCCGGCAGGGACGGCGAAGACGGCCAGATTCTGTTCTCGGACCAGATGACGGAAGACCTCGGTTTCAGTGCCGACAAGAAGCAAACGCTGCTTGGCGCGAATCTGCTGCAGCGCGACTTTGTCGACCTCGGTTTCGGCATTGACCAGACTTACGAGGATCTAGTGCGGATTTGATCGTTTGAAAGCCGTATCCAAAGCCTCACGGTCACACCCGCGTCTTTCAATTCATGCGCCCTCAACGCTCCTCCGCGCCGGTTGGGCTTGTTGCGTGCGGAACAAGCCTTAGTATCGACGTCCTTATCCCCATTCGATCGGACATCATGACCGCTCTCCGCCCCCTGCTCCTCGTTGTCTCCCTGGCTGTGTCGGTCGCCGCGGCGGGCACCGCGCGATCAGATACCCCGTCATCGGCATATCCTTTGCCGGATGTTCTGACGCACACGGTCGTCGCGCCCCTTTGGCCGTCGGTTCAGCAGTTCTACGCGGCCCGGAACAACGCCCCGCTATGGCTGGAGGACGGCACCCCGACCAATCGGGGCAAGCGGGCGCTCGCCCATCTGGCCAATGCGGACCAGGAAGGGCTTGATCCCGTCCACTACACCGCTTTTGCGCCGGCAACCGCGACCGGAACGGCAAGCGCCGCCAGCCCTGCCGACAGCCTCCCGCTCGACCTCGCCATCACGGGGCAGTTGCTGCATTTCCTCTATGAAGTCCGGAACGGACGCCTGCGGGACCCGGAAAGAACCGGCGTCGCGGCGGGTTTCGACATCGGTCAGGCGCTGAATCTTCTCGCCACCGCGCCGGATATCGGCGTAGCGCTGCAGAACGCGGTGCCGGGCAATGCCCCTTATCGGGCGTTACGGCGCGCCCTGTCGACCTATCAGGCGATCGCTCGCGACGGCCAAGACACACCGGTCCCCGTCGGCCCGACGATCAAACCCGGTACCCGCGACGACCGCATCCCGCAGATCCGTGATCGGCTGGACCGGCTAGGCGATTTGGTGGCCAAAACCCATGGCGCCGCTGACA
>CAYGNU010000399.1:0-4709 GCA_964351175.1 uncultured Roseivirgaceae bacterium
GAATTCTAATCGCATGATTGATCACAAATTCTAACCTCATAAGGCCTACCCCATTATTGGGAATAAATGATAGTTTAAATGCCTGATCAGGATCAGCCAAAATATACATAGCCTCAGTTTTAGGAAGATGAACATTACGTATATCAATTTCCTCAGTGTCCCAATCGAGCTTCCCTTCATACACCACACCTCTTCTACCATCAGCACAACTTACCGTTACTAATTGTCCATCAGTAAGCACCTCTGTAGCATTGCCAGTACCTACTATCGCGATTGTTCCTGTTTCTCGGGCCACTATAGCGGCATGACTGGTTCTGCCCCCTCTATCTGTAATAACTGCTGAGGCCTTTTTAAGTATTGGGTCCCAATCCGGATTCGTTATGGTTGTCACCAAGATTTCACCTTCTTTGAATTGATTAATTTCTGCAGGACTATGTAAAACTCTTACCTTACCAGCAGCTATTTTGGCCCCCACATTTCTTCCTTCCGTGAGTACTTTACTTTTACTATGTAGATGATAGTTAAAAAATTGAAATTTAGAACGTAGTGCATGCACAGTTTCTGGTCGTGCCTGAACAATATACAATTCTCCATCCAGGCCATCTTTAGCCCATTCTATGTCCATGGGGCGCTTATAGTGTTCTTCTATTAGTATGGCCCAATGCGCTAATTTTTCTACTTCTTTGTCGGATAAAGTAAATTCATATTTTTTTTCTTCTAGGGTATCAATATTAACGGTCTTAGTTTCAAAAGTGGGTTTATAACTGTCATCGGGTAGCGCATAGGTCATGGTTTTTTCCTTCTCACCAAGATGTTTGCTTATGATGGGTTGCTTACCACTATTAACAAAGGGCTTATAAACACAATATTCGTCCGGAGAGACATTTCCTTTTACCACATTTTCCCCCAACCCCCAAGAACCGCTAATGTTTACCACTTTATCAAAACCAGTTTCTGTATCTAGTGTGAAACAAACACCGGCTGACGCTTTATCTGAGCGAACCATCTTCTGTACACCAATAGAGAGGGCCACATCCATATGATTAAAGCCATGATCTACTCTATATTTAATAGCACGGTTAGTAAAAAGTGAAGCGTAACAAGCGATGCAGGCGTTTAATAATTCAGAATCTGACTCAATGTTGAGATAACTCTCCTGCTGTCCCGCAAAACTGGCTTCCGGCAAATCTTCTGCGGTAGCACTGCTCCGTACAGCTATTTGTATGTTCACACTATATTGTGATTTTAAATAAACATAAGCGTTCTTAATTTCTTCTATCAATTGTTCTGGCAATACGGCTTTGAGTATTAGAGTTCTACACCCCTCACCTACCTGCTGTAAATTCTTAAATTCATCTGTATCCAGCTCATCAATAATGGTGGCTAGTTTTTTCTTCAGATCATTGAATTCCAAAAGTTGCCAGTAAGCCGCTGAATTAATGACAAAACCATTAGGCACATTAATGCCTTTATTTGCCATCGTAGTATATAACTCACCTAAAGAGGCGTTCTTACCTCCTACGCTTAGCAAGTCAGTAAGGGTTATGTCTTTTAGTGGTACTATATAATTATAATTTCTCATGTTCTTCAAGTCGTTAATGAGCGAGATAGCCTCCATCAATTACCAATTCTTCGCCTGTCACAAATTTAGATTCGTCAGAAGCCAAGTATAGAATGCCATAGGCTATGTCATCTGCTTCGCCCACATGACCGATGGGATGCAAAGCCGCAAGATTCTTACGTCCCTCTTCCAAATCCATACCCTGTGATTTTAAGTGATTCTCAACCATGGGAGTCCATATATAACCTGGGTGAACAGAGTTAACCCTGATGTTGTCTAAAGCATACATCATGGCATCTGTCTTACTCATTTGACGTACGGCACCTTTTGATGCATGGTAAGGAGGCACATCAGGTGCTCCAGCTATACCATAAATAGATGACAAGTTGATTATACTACTTGCACCTGATTTTTTCATAAAAGGAATAACATGTTTGGTGCAAAAAAAGACGCCCTTTATGTTGACATTCATCACGCTGTCCCATTGATCCTCAGTAATTTCATGTGTCGGTGCGTTGACACCAGAAATACCAGCATTGTTAACCAACACAGTCAATGACCCCCACTTATCAACAACAGATTTCATGGTTTTTTCAACTTCCTTTTCTTTACTTACATCCATTTTCCAGAATGCTGCTTCGCCACCTGATTCATTAATTTCTCGCTCTAATTCCAATCCTTCTTTTTCAAGTAAATCAACAATGGCTACCTTGGCACCTTCTTTGGCAAGTAGTAAACATGTTGCTCGGCCTATGCCTAGTGAACCACCTGTAACTACTGCAACTTTGTCTTTAACTCTATCCATGACAATATCTTTTAATTTATACTAAATCGATTCTTAATTCTTACTCTGCCTTTTTCATCGAAATGACCAAAGCAAATTCAAAAATTCAAAAAGCCTTTTTTTATTACTTTTTACTTAATTATCACCGTTTTGGCTTGATTGAATCAGCATATCAAATCAAACTAATTAGCTGAACTATCACAATGATTGGGATTATGGGATGTATTGATATTCATCAACTTCTAATATTCAATTAATAACTCAATATCAAGCATCTTATGAAGCATCCTTGATATCCATGAACAGGCATTGAGAACTATCAAGCAAGTCACTGATTCCCATCATTAGATCAAGAGTTAATTCTGGGTAACTAGCAAATACAAAAGAAATCTAACATGACATGGATAAAAAGAATGGGTATAGGACTACTCATAGTACTAGGCCTACTAATTATTTTTGCCTTTTTGTATAAGTTAAAATACTCAATGGATAAAGCTGAAAGCTTTGAGATTAATGACAAAACATTATCAAACAAAGTGCTTATCGCCACACAAGGCAGTGATTTCAAAATGAATGTCACGTCTTTAATAATAAAAGGGCTTGAAGATAATGATGTGTATATCAAAGTGATTGATGTTTCAGAATTAGAAAATGAAGATGAAACTATCTGGAACAGCATTTTAATAATGTGTACATGGGAATACAATCAGCCTCAAGAAGATGCTTCCCATTTTATTGATAGTGCTACTAACCCAGACAAAATTATAATGGTAAGCACTTCCGGCTCAGGAGAATTACTTATAAGAGGAATTGATGGAATTAGCTCAGCCTCTAATATGGAGGAAGTAGAAACAACCGCTGAAGTTGTCCTTTCTCTTATCGAAGAAAAGCTACATTGAATTATGTAATCAATATATTATAATTATACTCATTAATTGACAGGAGTATAATATCGTTAACTTATGATTAGGGAAAGTTTGTAGACCTAATTATTTCTTACCCTTTAGCTTTAGAGCCCAATAGATACCTTTAATATCAGAATACCAATTATCAAAAATAAAAATTAGGGTGATTTCCTCTAGTGTTTCTAATAACCCAAAGAATATCATAGCATAAAACATCCACTCTTCAGGCTGAAAGAATAGAGCGGTAAGTATAAATACCGCCTGTATTACTGCAGAAAATTTAGCGAGATATGTGTGGAAAGCAGTCGCTTTACCGTACTTTCTCCAAGCAATAAGCATTTGCAATGAATAAAGTCCAAGCGCAATTAATAGCCACATATAATGACCCATGATAAAATCATATTCAAATAAAAATACACCAGTAACACCTATCACAAATGTTATTTGATCGCCCATGGAGTCAAGTTGAGAACCTCTTGGACTAGAAATTTTTAATCTGCGTGCTAAGTAACCATCAATAGCATCTGTGAAATAACTAATCAAAAGAAACGAGGCAAATACTACCCTATACTCAGCTAAGAGAAACCAAATTAAAAAAGGAGAACTGGCTATTCTGTAAAATGAAAACCAATCCGCGATATTGAAATTTTTAAATGTCAGTCGTTTATACATTCAATGAGTTCATTGGTTTTCGAAGTTATAACACCCCTAGAAGATTATTAATGATTTCGAGCAGGTAATTAGGTGATTGGAATCAATAAGCGTTTATTGATCAACATCTTCCTAATCGATGACGTAGATCATCGTCAATTACTGCTGGTAGCTCTAACTTTACATTATTAAGCCAGAGATAAAAGGCAAGCCTTGAAAAGCTAGGCTAAATGTCTTACGGATTGCTGAAATTTTTTCGATCTATTGATTGGAAGATGGGATGAATGAAGTGGCGTTTATGTCTGAATCTAAGAAGCTTTAAGCTTTGATGATGAGGCCGTAATAACTGTAACTTGACATTTAGTAAGCCTCAGGGATTACCAAATGAGGTGGGCATATCATACTATGATTGATGCCCACCTTTTGTTATTAAATACTCTTCAAGTCAGGCTTAGTCCAATTGGCAATCATTAACATCTGAATTTAGAGTATAATAAAACTGCATTTTATTGGTATTTCACACCTGCTCATAATCAATATTTCACATTTTATTAAAAGAGTAAACAATAATCCATTGACTTGTGTAATTGCACCTGCCGATACCAATCATGTCGTAATTGAGTCATTTACATGAACTTATAAAATTCAGTAAATATTTGACTTTTGAGATTTAAAAATGAAAAAATGGGGATTGGCCCTAAGATAGGGTAAATAAAAAAACGCTGTAACTCATTGAATTACAGCGTTTTAAGAGTAGCCCGTAGGGGAATCGAACCCCTGTTACCAGGATGAAAACCTGGCGTCCTAA
>CAYGNU010000400.1:0-4695 GCA_964351175.1 uncultured Roseivirgaceae bacterium
ATCATTAACACATTAAATAATGTGATTACTCTTTGATTAGAATGGCAGGTCCCTTGAAATAATTCAATAATGAATCGAGATATTAAGCCATTTCTATATTTTTTTATTATAAACCTCACTTATTTGCATGAATACTGATAAAGACAATTGAAATCTATTCTCCTCATATTTCCCTACCCAACTTCAGAGTCGCCAAGCCAACGTTTTCGATTTGAGCAATACTTTGAAATTTTAAAAAGCAATTCATACATACTACATCAAGCACCATTCCTATCAATTAAAGGTTGGAATATAATTTACAAAGATGGGAAATACTTACTTAAAGCCTATTACATTATGATTTCCTTCATTAAAAGGATTGCCCTTTTATTTCAAATAAATCGTTTCGATCTAATTTTTATTCATAGAGAAGCTGCTCCCATTGGACCACCAGTAATCGAATGGGTAATAGCTGTCATATTTCGAAAAAAGATAATTTATGATTTTGATGATGCTATTTGGATGAAAGACACAGACGAAAACGAGGGGTTAATATCTAAATTAAAATGGAAATCAAAAGTAGCCTCTATATGTAAATGGAGTTGTAAAATAAGTGTCGGAAATCAGTTTTTGGCTGATTATGCCAAAAAATTCAATCAAAAAATTATCGTCAACCCTACTACCATAGATTGCAATAAATACCACAACCCTTCTTTATTTAAGGATTCCAATGTCCAAAAAAAGCTCATTATTGGATGGACAGGCTCTCATTCTACTTTACCTTATCTGGATTTGATAGTATCCACATTGCTTAAACTTGAGACTAAATACAATTTCACTTTCAGAGTAATTGCCAATAAAAACCCACAATTGCCTTTAAGGTCTTTCGAGTTTATTCCTTGGGATAAAGCATCAGAAATTGACGATTTGATGACTATTGACATAGGAGTTATGCCATTAACAGATGATGAATGGAGTAAAGGAAAATGTGGGTTCAAATTACTTCAATATATGGCATTGGCTAAACCCGCTTTAGCATCTCCTGTAGGCGTGAATGTTGATATTATTGAAGATGGTATTAATGGCTATCTATGTAAAAGCAATCAAGATTGGTATGAGAAATTAGAGCAGCTCATCACAAACCAAAATTTAAGGGTTCAGCTTGGTACTGAGGGCAGAAAAAAAGTAATCAGTCATTATTCCGTTGCTTCCAACGAAACCAATTTTTTGTCTTTTTTCGAATAACGTAATATCACCATAGCACTAAGGTAGAATGGCATGAGTGGAATTTTGTAGCGCATTAAAGTACCAAAGTTATAAGTGGAAACACCCACAGCAAAGGCAAAAACAATCGAGAAAATAAAGCAAAAAAGCACCACTGGATCAGTTCCCTTTTTAAATAACCCTGTAATTCTGGTTTTATATAACATGCCTAAGGTGAGAAAAAGTACAAGCATTGACTCTAGGGCCGCTAATAGCATTAATGGGTTCTTCACTTCCCAGAGATAGGGTCGAAATAAGGAAACATTTACTGCAGTAGGAAATAACCTCACCATACTGCCTACAGTGCCATCTAACTCACCTAATGTATAGCCAGAACCTTCACCTGTACGTGCTCCCCAACCATACCTGATATCATAAGCAGTGACTCTAGCAGTTTCTGCAATATTTTCCAAAGCATAACGAGAATCACCTGCTCCAACTTGAGTTATTGAAAAATACCCGAGCAATAAAGTGATAATTAAAACAAATGGAGTAATAATTACCTTCAGAACTACCGATTTCACCTGAGCCATATAATAAAAATATACCCAACCGATGAGCGCAGGAGCAAGGCACAAAAGGATATACTTTTTTACTGAAAAAAGTATGAATGCAGCCATTAAGAACATTAAAAGATTGAACCCCATCTTTTGTCTTTTAAAAATGAATTGATCAAACGCATAAGTGGCCCATCCAAGAGCGGCCAATGTCAAAGTATCCTTCAAAATACCTGACCCCCAAAAGAAAACAGATGGAACAAACAAAATGGCTAATGCCAACGGCTTATGTAAGTGTTTAAAATAACTATGGAAAGTTAGATATAGTGCCCATATTCCTGTGAAGCTCAAAAAAGCAAACAGTACCGCAGTGGCGGCATATGATCGAAAAGTAAATAAATCAAAGAATGCAGCTATTCGTATTACAAAATAGGAAGACAAATCTCCATAGAACCACATTTGCTTTGTATACTCATGTAGCTCAAGAATTCTTTCTTTACCAGCAAACAAAAGTTTAAAGCCATTTATAGGATTATCTACAAAGGCCTGCCAAATAACAGCACTACCTCTTGTGTGATAAGTGAAAGTATCACCTCCGCTATAGTAAAACTGATAAATCAGGCCTACACTAATGGCCCCAATAATCCTTACAGTCAAAGCCGGAATAAAATACTTCTTTGTATTTTCATCAGTAAATCTTGGGCGCACCCAATAAGCAACACCATATATAATGAATAGCCAAATGGGAGTTACAATTAAGTCTCTTAATTCCACTTATATCAATTAACAATTTTCAATTAGCAAAGAACAATTAATCTGTCCTATTCTTTCAAGTTTAGCCATTATTAAATCAAATACGCTCTGATTTTTTCTTGAATAAATGATTTAACCTTCTCCCATTCTTGTCCTTTTAAACTTACCGGATCTTCACTATCCTCAGCTTCTAGAAAATATGAGAGTGCCTGCGGAATAGAAATCAAAAGCATTTGATTTGGGTATTTTTGCTTATGAAAACCAATTATTTCCTCCAGTTCGTAGTGCTTCAATAATTCATAGATATCCCAAAAATCCTTTTTACTTGCTCTTCCCAAAATGGCATTGATTTTCATAGCTGCTATATCAGGGGTACTCAAAAACGTTATTCCCTCAATATTCTCCAAAGGACCTAATAAAAGATGTTTGTAGTGAATGATATCTACTTTTACGTTTTCAATAAAACAGAAAATAGCCCAATCATTTTTCGAATTTTCATAGTAAAAATCTGAACCAAAAGTTTTTTGACAAGCAGCAATAATTAACTTTTTATTAAAGTTTGCACCAAATAGATCAAGATCTACTGACAATCTATGCCCATACTTTAGTGCTAACGCTGTACCACCTACAAGGTAAAAATCAGTTAGTTCAGGTAAGCCTTGAAGTTTTCTTAATATGGATAAAGTGTTGGATTCGACTGTTTCAAGATGTAACATCTAAATGAGCTTAATGGTTGATTCAATATGGCACTTGCCAAATGAAGCCGATGATCTGCTATAAATTTGGCATTCAACAGTACCATTCTTATTTCTTCATCGCCATAGTATCTTCTACATTGCCTAATGTCTTCAACATCCCCACGATTAAACACCCTTTCAATAACGAATTTAGATTTCATATTAAAATCCAACTGTTCGAAATTTACATCCCAAAAAATCCGCTTATCAAGTTTAGGTTTCTCAATTGAATTAGACATGCCGTAAATTAATCAATTTTTAACTGTATTTTAAATGTAGCGATATAGCATCTAGGCACTTAATTAACTCAAAGTTTATTTTCACTTAAGTCTAAAACTTCCCAAGAGTTATCTCTATTTACCTTAAGTGTATTATTTGGTAAATAAGAATTCATAAAAGGTTATAGAAACGTAATTAATAGTTTAGAAACATTTTAATCACTAATGTTATAGGAATCGTAATCCTCGGATATGCCATTATTCAGGGATTACAATCCCCAAAATACAACTTTTTGCTAAAAATCCTTCATATGTTCTCGTGCCAGCTCGTGCACTTTGTCTTTGCGCTTGGCTTCTTTCCTAAGCTTTTTGTAATACCCCTTGGCTATTTTCTCATTGCCTTCTTTTCTATAAATATCACCTAACGCCAATAAAGAGTAATGGTAGTATCCTGTATCAAAGGCCTCTATTTCTTCACTAAATTCAATGGCTCTTTTATAGTAATATTTCGCCTTTTCATCATCTTTAGAGGTTTCTGCTATTTGCCCTAAGAAAAATGCTGCATATCTTCCGCTTGTCCCTTCATAGCCAAGCATACCACTATCAATTTTAGTCATTATACTTTCAGCCACTGGCTTAGTACTGCTAAACCTACCTGATGTATAAAGCAATTGAGCATAATACCTGTGAAAATAAGGATTGTCAGGATATGTTTCATGAAGATATTCGCTTGTCTGTAACGCTCGTGGTTTATCGTTTTCCAACCCTCCGAGGATGCGCATCAAAAATACCATGGCCTCTGTTCTAGTGTAAAAGGCATTGTATGAAACTTCCTTTAATTGCTTAATGCCAAGCTCTTTATCTCCTTTCGGGAAAAAAGCGAGTAATGGTTTCAGTAATGGATAATTTTCAGGCACCCAAACGGAGAAATAATTATACAAGGCATCTCCAAACAATAGCTCAGGACTTAAGTCGTGATATTCCTGACTTTTCTGCATATATTTCAAAGCATTTTTCCCAGCAAAAGCAGACTTGGTCCAGTTCTTTCTTTCTTCGCTGGAATGTAATCTGCCAATAAATCCATAAGCAGCAGCTAAGAAAAAGGAGGACTCCACCTCGTGTTTAGGTATTTCATGAAGCCGCTCGGATATAAGAATAACGCTATCCATATAGGCCAAAAATTTATCATCATGCCCCTTGCTTCTAACATTGACCAAGATCAACCAACATACACTAAGGCCAAAAAAA
>CAYGNU010000401.1:0-4686 GCA_964351175.1 uncultured Roseivirgaceae bacterium
CTATTGTTGGTTTATTAATAGGTGTTATAGAGTTAGTTTGGCTTAACAGGGTATTGTCAAGTAGAAGCTTTAAAGCAAAGATTGTTTACAAGTTTATTTTCTACCTCACTTTTCTCTTTCTTATTATCCTTGTCGCTTTTCCTTTAGCCGCAAGTATGGAACTAAAAGTAGGAATTTTCGATGGCCAAGTGTGGGAAAAATATATTGTCTATCTCACTAGCATTACCAATGTGAGCACTTTTGTTCAAATGGGAGTATCTCTTTTGGTATCCTTACTTTATGCTGAAATAAATGAAAATATTGGTCATAATGTATTATTTAATTTCTTTACCGGTAAGTATCACAGACCAAAAGAAGAGAAAAGGATATTCATGTTTCTGGATATGAAATCCTCGACAACCATTGCTGAGCAACTAGGTCATATTAAGTATTTTGAACTGCTAAAGGAGTATTATAACAATATGTCGGATGCAATAATCAGGCATGAAGGTGAAGTATATCAATATATAGGTGATGAGATTGTTATTTCTTGGCAGTTCGATAAAGGATTAAAAAATAATAACTGTATTCTTTCATTTTTTGCAATGCGTGAAGATCTTAATAATAGGGCAAAGTATTTCGAAGAAACATTTGGTGTCATCCCTTCTTTTAAGGCAGGTCTACATTACGGGATGGTAACAACTGGAGAGATCGGTGCACTTAAAAAGGAAATTATTTTTACTGGTGATGTACTCAATACTACTGCACGTATACAATCATTATGCAATGAATTTAACGTTGATATTTTACTTTCAAAAGAGCTGGTGCTTGAACTTCAACCTATCAAAGGATATGATTTAAAAGCTTTAGGCACGCAAGATCTACGTGGAAGAAAGGAAACTACTGAGCTATACACTTTGTCTTAAAGGAACTGTAATTGAATAGTCTCTAGAGTAAGAACGTACGTTATGTTTAATCACTGAAAATAATTCTTTCTGTTCTTTAGAATCTGAAAGGACTCATTCAGATAAGTCGTCTGTTCGTTTTTTCTTTATCATTTTCTGCATAAAAATATTGCTAGGCAAAGTAATTTCTTCCTCATCTTCGGTTCTCAAAGTCATGAAGAATATACCAATATCTATTATTCGACCTTCAATATTGTATTCTTTATCTAATACAGAAATAACATCTCCAACACGGACAGGATGACTGAAGTATATGATTATAGTGGAGGTAATATTAGAAATAATAGACCATTGGGCGAAAAAGGCTATACCTATTATTGCCAAAAGAGAGGTGGTGAAATATACAATTTGATCCTGATCAACACCCCAAATAAATAGAGTGATACCTACGAGAATCATGAAAAAAGTCCCATTTACTACCTTTTGCAGCATTTTGACTCTTTCTATTGGGTAAGACGATTTCTGACCAACTCGGCTAATCACCTTGTTGTTCAGGTATTTGAAAATAAAATAAAGCACTATTAGTACAAGGGTCTCTAAAACCTGCTCTTTATACTCAAAAAAGTTATTCATATCCATCAATGTTAAATTAGGAAAAATTTTAAACAAGAAAACCTCTGCTTTCAACAGAGGTTTAATCTTAAGTCGGGATGACTGGATTATAACCCAATCATTTATATCATTGATTATCAATAACTTAAAAGAACTTCATATTTTGAGGGCCACGAATTGGAGCCATACGTCTTGATCACTTTTGAATATACTAAAATTAGCCTTTAAAATGAAGTTTTTTGACGTCAATTAATTAAGATGTTTTAATGAGGAGGAACTTCTGCATCTATTTTTAAATGATTAACTGTCAGATAGTTATAATATTTAATTTGTATCTGATAACCGAATAATTTGAAACGCCTTCTACCAATTCATAACATCAATATTACCATCAACATCAACTCGAAGAGTAACATTATTCTCGCAACAAGTGGAGTAGCAGTCCCATGCAAAAGCACTCGGATTCGCATTGTTCACATTATTTTGAAAAGCGATTTAATTTATGCTATTCTAGTATTCCATCTGTGATTTGACTTATATTTATTCTATTCACTCCCAATAGTTCTAATGATTAGTTCTGCTCAGTTTAAGAACTTATCTATAGGTAGATATTAGACATTGTAAGATGTGCTTGCACGTGCAATTTTAGTTAGACATCGGACATTTTGAATTCACTTAAAGAATATGTCAAAATATTCTGACGCTAGACTTTGAGATGCTACCCTTAATCTCTTTACTCTGATTGATTGTTTTAAGGTTTCAATCAGTTTTGGTTAACGTCCATATCAACCATTTTCATAATAAGATAAAACCATAAATATTATGTGAATAATAAACTGATAAAGCCTGAAAGATTAGTTTGAGATAAAGGCAATTCAAAAGATGTATTAGAATTTTGATCATTAAAAAGAAAAACTCATTCTTAAATTTTCAAAGATGAATTTATAGAGACGTTCCTTTTTTCTGGAGGGTTGTCATGGTTAATGCTCATATTGTAGTCCCAATAAATTGATTTGAACTTCTGTTACCTTATAATTTCGTTTCTCAAACTGCTAACCGCGTTAAAAACTAGGAGAGAATACCTTCATTTAGTTTTCAATTATCTGTTGGTTTAGCTTCTACAAAACTATTGTTCAATTAGCAGGCTTTTGAGTAAGGATAAATTATTGAATTATCAATGACAGTAGTATAAGGCATTCGTTATTCAAAACCATAATTACCAATAGGTCAAGTATATAAACACAAAATGTCCGTTGCGATTAAAATGATGAATATAATCAAAGAGTCTATTCTTAAGATAAATGGAAAAAAAGTTCTATTGCTTATCGTAGTAACCAATATTGTTTATGCAATGATGTTGATGATTACAATTCCAAACACATTGTTATTTTCAAATGGCATGAACTTATTTAACAGGATGCCATTCGGTTACGATTTTGATTACGCAAATGCGCTTTTGAAGACCCTAGGAAGTGATGGTAGAAAGTTTTATTTGTTATTTCAAATCCCTATGGATTTGGTTTATTCAATTCTTTTTGGGCTAAGTTATTGCTTCATGATTGGGTACTTCTTAAAAAGGGTCAATAGAATAAATTCCATTTCATACTATCTTTGTTTTGTTCCAGTTATAGCCGCATTAGCGGAATATCTTCAGATTTTAGGAATTATCACATTACTCAAAAAGTATCCTAGTACCTCTCAATTTCTGGTCAATTTTACCAGCTTTTTTGCAGTATTTAAAAGCATACTAATGATCCTCTTTATATTTATTCTCATATATCTATTAATACTATTTGTGCTAAAAGTATTCAAAGTAAAAGTCTCAATTGATGACCCGATCTAGTTTGAAAACCATCGCTTTGAGAAACAGTATTGGGCAGCGAAGTGGAAGGCTGATTTTAATTGAAATTAAACGGAATAAAAAAATAAATATGAACCAAATGAATACCTTATTTCTTGCCCTAATCTTTTTCATTGCTTGTGATGAAGATAATCCTAAAAGTATAGTCAGTCAACATCAACCAACAGGATATAATTTAAATATTGAAAGTATTTATTATCCATTTGAGAGATATAATAGAACTGTAAGAGTGCTAGTGCCATCTGATTATTCAGAGTCTGAGAAGGCCTATCCCGTCATTTATATGCATGATGGTCAAAATTTATTTAATGATGCCACTGCATACGCTAGTGAGTGGGGGGTAGATGAAACATTGGAAAAAATAAATAAAGTTCATGGCCTGCAATTTATTGTTGTAGGTATTGATAATGCAGGGTCGGAAAGGTTTAATGAATATAGTCCGTGGGCGAATCTACAATATGGCAATTCGAAGGGAGTTGAATATGCCAAATTCGTTGTAAATAGTATTAAACCCTTTATTGACTCTCAATATAGAACTAAGCCCAGTGCAGAAAACACATACATGTTTGGCAGTTCCATGGGAGGTTTCATCAGTCATTATTTCATGCTGAAGTATTCTGATGTTATAGCGAATTACGGGATATTTTCACCTTCCTATTGGTACAGTGAAAGTATATTCACAGAAACACAAAAACTATCTCAAATTAGTGATGTAAAAATATATATGTATATGGGTGCTCAAGAGGGTCCAATTATGACTTCAAATTTTGAAAGGATGGATCATATTTTGAATGATAAGGTCGTATCAAACAATTCTAATTACAAAAATGTACTAAATCCTGAAGGGAAGCACACAGAGAGTTTTTGGAGACAAGAGTTCGAAAAGGCAATTCTCTGGTTGGCTTTATAAATTATTGTTAATACGAAGTTAATTAAGTTCGAAGCTTTAAATTGAATCTTAATTGAAATCCTAAAACTCAATTTTCAACTTCTGTTTGACTTTGCTATTACCAGTAGTTTTTTTTCTCTTTAAGACTTTGTGATCACTTATTTAAACAATGATTTTCTTGTTCCTCAGATAATAACTTAGAAATTCTTCGGGTTCGAATTAATTGATAGGGACATTTAAACAAGATTTAGACTCTTTCTCTCACTTCAGCTCACGTATTATAGCATAGATAAAAAGCTAAGATAGGTTTCTATTCATGGCTTAATTCTCAAATTCTTTATTGTTAATTAAAAAAGGTTAAGATGAAAATGTCAAGTTTAAATTTAGAAAAAAAAAATAAGTCAGAAATCACAGGAATAGTTAGCCGAATTATATTTATA
>CAYGNU010000402.1:0-4674 GCA_964351175.1 uncultured Roseivirgaceae bacterium
CTGAAGGATTTAATCGCAAGGCAAAGTTGATTCAAAGATGTGCGTATGGGTTTAGAAGCTTTAAAAACTACCGCTTAAAGCTTCTCTACTCTTGCCGATAGCGAAGTATTAAAAAATTATAAATTGTTTTAAAACGGCGAATTGAAACGCTAGTGTCGAGCTATATTTAAAATCAAAATTGACTCATTAACAAATCAAGAACTTATGTCGATAAGGTGTAAAAGTTGGCTTACGAGAGTTTTGGAAAGCTTTTCTGATAACTACTTTAAGTGATTTACCCACTGGGAAACGATGACAGTCCAAAATAGTCAAAACAGAGTGAATACTGGAGGTGGTGAGTTCATCCTGAATTCTTTGAATTATTAAATTAATTTTGAAAAGAACTACAAGGCACTACAATTAAGCAGCTTTTTGTCTTGCTTCCCATAGATCGAACTCCGCTTGCATTCTAACCCACATTTCAGCAGTGGTCCCAAGTTTGGCCTCAAGAACTATTGCAAATGAAGGTGAAATTCCCCTCTTTCCATTCACAATTTCATTTATTTTCCTAGGAGAACATTCACACAGATTTGCCAATGTCGTTTGATTTAAGTTCATCTCGGCCATATAGACTTCAGCTAATACTTTTCCAGGATGTAGTGGTAATGGATTCTCAATCATAATTAACCTCTATGATAATTTTCAATTTTGACCTCAGAAAACTCTCCATTTTTATATTTGAAAGTTAAACACCAAGGTAGTTTTATAGTTATACTCCAATATTCTCTTCTATCTCCTTTTAGTTTATGGAGACGAATAGTAGGAGGCTCACCTTTTATTTTTAAATCTTCTAAAGAGCTAGTTGAATGCATTATTGTCATTAAGGCTTTAGCTCTAATCCATAGGTCTTTCGGTAAAGTCTTAGATCTGTTTGTATTCCAAATATCCTTTGCAACTTTACCTTCTAGACCAATAATCATATTCTCTCCCGAATACAATTACACTATACCACTATCTGTAATAATGTCAAGTTTGTTTCATCTAAATATATGTAATTTCAGTTATTTATGATGAGTGGTGGAGGTGGTGGAAGCTATGTAACTAGTTTTAATTATTGATGCGAAAAACGAAAGTACTACACAATATTACAAAGTACTTACTTTTTAGTGAATATGATAAAGTTCGCTTTAGTTTGATAGCATGTACTCCTTATTGATGGAGAATCTACTTCAAGAAACTGAATTCCATCTGCTCCAACCTCACAAGCCTTTGCTTTATTTTTGGCCAAAGTATCTTCCCATCCACAGCCAACAGACAAGCCCATTTCTCTTACTGAAAAGTTACCGATTATAGAGTTTTCTCTCTTGATTTTTTGAACAGGCATAAATATTTCAACATCACAGTTTTTATTTTTTGGAGATAGTTTTTTCAATGCAATATAACTTCCAGTTGTTGAACAAGATACGAAACTTGCAGAAAAAGATAATAAAAGTAACAATGATAAAATTTTCATAAACACCTCAAAAGTAAATTCACAGAATTTTAATATAAATATAAGAGGAAGAACACAACGCTTTCCATCCATGGCGGTGGAGGTGGCGAAAGCCTTCTAATAAATAAAATTGTTAATTTGATATTCGGAAGTACTACAGATTACTACGAAGCCACTATTTTTTTAGTTCCTCTTTAAGCCTATCGAAAGTCTCAATACTTCCTTCTGCTTCACACCATTTCCTTATCTCTCTAAATTTCACTGGATGTCTCCTGGCCACAAGTACTGCCTGTTGTAGGCATTCCTCTGCCTGGAAATGAATATAACTCGCAAGCCTATCCTTTACACAATCCGTAGGTGAGTAAATTTTAATAATTTCACCTTCAGCTTCAACTTCGTCAGGAACAATAGAGCTATCTTCCCCTATTCCCAGAGGTGGGCCTCCTGGAAATTCAACAAAGAGATACTTACAATCTGGGTGGGCATAATGCCTTCCATGCTTTTTGAAGCCAATTTGATTCATGGCCTTTTCTAACCCTTTTGTGAACAAATCTAGCTTTACAAAATCAAGATCCCCTGACTGGTATGCTCCATCAGTGTAAATAGAGACGACAGCACCTCCAACAAGAACAGTATCAATTCCATTCTTTTTTAAATGAACAGCAATATAATGCCACAACTACTCTTCTGTGCATTTTTTGAAATTGATTTTCAACACTTACCTTTTTTAATAATTGGCTTTCCGGCCCGCCTTGGTCTTCTTCTTTCTGAGAATATTTGCTCTTTGTCTGAAGGACTGAGTCCATCGTAATAAAGCCTGACTAAATCATGGAAAGTTTTAGCAACTTTCGATTTCATATTAAATTTATAAACTCTCGTTTTTCCTACAAGTTTTGAAACTAGAACTCCTGCTTCCTCAAATCGAGCAAACTGCTTTTGTACTGCACTCAGAGCAATTTTATAATCCTTGGAAACGGCTGATGGGTAAATCTCAACATAATGAATTAAATGAAGCATAATTTTCATGGCAGTTTCACTGCCCAAGATCTTATCTAGCATGGGATTATTCTATAATACATCCAGGCTCGGGTCAACCTCTATTAGAGGTTATATAACCTGTATTTATGGTGGAGGTGGTGAATTCTACTTAAGTTCTTGTTTTAGTTGAAGAGAAACTCAAAAGCAATACAGGTTACTACAAATCAGTAAAAAGTTCTTCTAGCTTTTCACGATTCTCGAACTTAGAGACTGTGTCCTTATCAGAATATCCTTTTTCTGATGCAATCGCCGCAACTCTACCATTATTATTTCTCAAGGTTTTAGGTCTGATTTTGGATATTGGGTCTGTATATGATTCCTCTGGACTAATTATAGACCAACCTTTTTCTTTTAAAAAATTTACAAGATCGCCAACAAACAAGGATGCCAAATCATTTTCATGAAGAAGGAGCACGTGTTTAGGTGAACGATTTAAAACTTTCTTAGCTAAATCATCATAAAACTGTATTGAGTTCCATAAAGTCTTTATATAGAGTTCTTTATATTTTGTTAAACTTAGGTTTTTATTCTTTTTTACCTTTTGTCTGAAAAGGTAATCCATGTGCCAATCAAAATTATCTACTGTTATATAAGCATCAACATATTTATTATTTTTTAAATAATTAGAAATTCCGTTATACTTCTTGTATGTTTCCCCTCTATTTAAATAAGGAAAACGAAAATACTTCCTGTTGCTCACAAAATCACTTAAAAGTTTATCCGCTGTCTCAATTTCAGCAAAAAATGAATCTAGTTTACTTTCTTCTAACTTAGGATGCGAGTGAGTATGATTCCCAATAAGATGTCCGTGTTCTTGGTACATCTTTAATATACGTTCGCCATCAGCATCTTTAATATTTTTGGTATTAACATAAAAAGCCGCTCTTTTAACTCCGGCTTTTTTAAGTTCAGTAACTAATTTCTCAGCTCGCTCAACTCTATTCTGAAAAACAGTGGAAGGCTTAGGCGCATCATCAAAAGATAAACTAATTTCACCTGCAAAAATAATAGTAGGCAATAGTAAAACGAATAGAAAATTTTTCATTGAATAAGTGTAAGTTTAAACACATATGATAACAATGCGCGCCGTGGTGGTAGCTAAAAGTTACTCATCATGTATAGAGAAATCTTTTTTTGATTATCATCACCTAATAAGACACCTTGGTGAAGGTGGGATAAAGCAAGGCCAACTCTTGCTTTATCTTGATTGATATACCAGTTAATTCCCAAAATTGTCTCTTGAACATTATACCTTTCATCATCATTAAACTTATTCCAACTCTCACTTCTAATAAAAGGGGCAATATTGTGAAAGTTTTTAAATATATACTCAACAGTTAAGTAATGGCCTTTGGATTGGCCCAATTTTCTGGCATTATTAAAATCATCAATTTGTCCATTGAAGATAAAATACTCAGAAATAAAGTTTAGCCCATAATAATGAAATGAGGCCTCATAATTAATAAGTGTTCTGTTGGTCTCAAAGTCTGAAGTTCCTACCTTATATTTAATTGAGGAGGTGTTAAAAACACCTAACCCAAAACTTAAATGTTTTCCCTCACCATAATAAGTTTCTTTAGTTTTATTATCGGCCCAATCACCAGATGGATGAAGTCTCATCTTTCCACCTATCATATAGTTTTGTGAACTTATTGAAGTAGCGGTGTTACCACGGGCATCTTCAAAGGCAGAAGAGCTCACTCCATCACCAATAACTAATTGGTAGGATAGGTATTTGAGTTTTCCAAGTAATTGGAAGTTAGTTGCACGTCTGGACTCATTAACAAAATCAGATGCAAAGTCTGACACTTGTGCCCTTTGCAAATAAATTAATCTGGCAGAACTGGTCGTTTGAGATCGAGAAACATCAACTTTTGCTCTAAGAAATCGAATGCTATGTGATTGATTAAGCTTGTATCCAATGTAAGCATCGCCTAATTGAAACTGTCTTTCTGAACTGTCGGCCTTATTTACGTCATCGCTTCTAATATCCATATAGTACATAAAGTTTTTTTTATCGGAAGCTTCAAAATTAAAACGAGCTCGTCTCACATACATATCTTGCTTATCGTCGGCTGATTCAGAAATTGCCTGGATTCGGGCACCTATCTTTAAGTCAATTGGTGATTCAGGGTCCAATATCTGAACGCCCCAAGGTTTCTTTG
>CAYGNU010000403.1:0-4670 GCA_964351175.1 uncultured Roseivirgaceae bacterium
ATCCGCCACCTGCGCCAACCAATCCGGTTAACATGCCAACAACTGAACCTTCTAATAAGATGATGAGGAAGTTAAAATCAGATTTTCCTGATGATACTTCTTTAGGCTCATCCTCGGCTTTCTTTATCATCGAAATTGATGCAGCAACCATTAATACTGCAAACAAGAGAAGAATGCCAGTGTCCTTTGTTAAATTAAATGTATCGTTTGATATCCAAACTTCAGGCAACCACGGCATCAAATACCTTCGCGTAAAATAGACCGATAAAAAGGCAGGAGCAGCAAATACAAGACCTGTTTTGAAATTTACTAGTCCCTGTCTCGCGTATTTGATTCCCCCAATAAGTGAGCTAAAACCAACAATGAAAAGGGAATAGGCTGTGGCTAATACGGGGTTTACACCTAGTAAATATACCAATACAGGTACAGTAAGAATCGATCCACCACCTCCAATAAGCCCTAATGATACACCAATGGCGATGGCACCAATGTACCCGAAAATTTCAATCACTGTCATGTAATAATATTTATCGCAAATTTAGTTAGTCAACGCATAGAGGTTGGTAACAATTGTTACTCAATTCAATGAGGCAGTTTGTCTTTAAGTAAGCCATAAGTAAATGTTCCTAATGTAGCTGATGCAATAACCACAAGCATTGCCATAAATCCATTTCCTGCTAGAACGAACATTGGTCCAGGGCACGCTCCAGTTAATGCCCAGCCTAACCCGAATATAGTGCCTCCAGCAATATATTGAATGAAGCCTTTTTCTTTAGGGATTATTAGAATACGTGTACCTTCTATTGATTTGAGTTTAGTACGTTTAATCAACTGGACGCCTATTATACCAATGATTACTGCACTTCCGATAACGCCATACATATGGAATGACTGGAATTTGAACATCTCATAAATCCTGTACCATGAAATAACTTCTGACTTGGTTAGAATAATGCCAAAAAGAATTCCGAGCCCAAAAAATTTTATGTATTTACCCATGTTTATAATAGTATCGGAAAGATTAAGAAAGTTGTAATTAAACCACCAATAAAAAAGCCTATGACTGCTATTAAAGAGGGTAATTGCAGGTTGCTTAATCCGCTGATAGCATGTCCTGAGGTGCACCCTGCGGCATATCTTGTTCCAAAACCAACCAAAAATCCCCCTACAACCATCATCAGAAAACCCTGAAGGGTGAATAATGATTCGAAATTAAATACATCTATGGGGATAAGATCGCTTCCTGGATTTGAAAAACCTAACTCCCTTAGATCAGTTTTAGTTTCTTCGCTTATTGCTACTGATTTATCAGATTTTAACCACTGATTGGTAATAAATCCGCCAACTATACTTCCAGAAAGGAAAACAAGATTCCAGATGTTGGCTCTCCAATTGAATTTAAAAAAGTCGCTATATTTAGCACCGCCCCCGATAGCACAAATAGTTCTGAAATTAGAGCTAAGTCCAAATGCTTTACCAAACCAAAGTAAAAGAAACATAATCATGGCCAATGCAGGACCTGCTACATACCATGGCCATGGCTGTAGAAATGAATTAAGTATGTTGTCCAAATTTCAGTAGTTAATAATTGTTATTTCAAGGTTGATGGGCAAACAAATGCCGTTTTTGGGACCTCAGTTTCAGCGATAGCTTGAAAACCACCAGCGATATTAATTAGTTTATCAATCCCTCTAGATTTTAAGATTGAAGCAGTGATCATAGATCTATATCCGCCAGCACAGTAAATATAATATTCTTTGTTTTTGTCAACTTCGTCCATGCGCTCACTTATAAAATCCAAAGGAATATTTATTGCGTCTTCAACATGCTCAGCATCATATTCTGAGAGCTTTCGTACATCCATTACTTTAATATCTGAATCTGAATTGTAATCTTCAGCGAACTGCGATGCACTTATTGAACTAATAATATCTGTTTGTTTTCCAGCTTTACTCCAAGAAGTGAAACCCCCTTCAAGGTACCCTAGTGTATTGTCATAACCTACTCGAGAAAGACGGATCACGACTTCTTCTTCACGTCCTTCATTAGCTATAAATATAATAGGTTGTTGAAGGTCCGGTATTAGCGCACCTACCCAAGGAGCGAAACTTCCATCGATACCAATGAAAATTGAATTAGGTATATGGCCTTTTGCAAATTCTTCTGGTGTTCTTGTATCAAGTACTAATGCACCCTCATGGTTAGCATAAGCCTCAAAGTTTTCAATAGATAGTGGAACTTTGCCTTTATCAAGAATGGTATCGAGACTTTCAACGCCAGTTTTATTCAACATAGCATTTTTAGCAAAATATTGAGGAGGAGGCAGTATACCTGTAGTTACTTCTTTAATGAATTCATCTTTAGTCATGTCAGCTCTAAGGGCATAATTGACTTTTTTCTGATTACCCAGCAGATCATGAGTTTCTTTACTCATATTTTTTCCGCAAGCTGAACCAGCACCATGTGCAGGGTATACAATAACGTCATCAGGTAATGTCATCACCTTATTTCTTAGACTTTCATAAAGCATTCCGGCCAAATCTTCCTGAGTTAAATCAGATTTAATGGCCAAGTCGGGTCTTCCTACATCTCCAATAAATAGCGTATCACCACTAAAGAGTGCATGTTCTTTACCATTTTCATCTATTAATAAGAAACATGAACTTTCAGGAGTATGTCCTGGAGTATGAAGCACTTTTATTTTTATAGCACCAAGTTCAAATATTTCATCATCCTTGGCTTCATGAATATCATAAGAAGTTGTTGCTCCTGGTCCATATATAATTTGAGCCCCTGTTTTTTCAGCTAAATCAACATGCCCAGACACAAAGTCTGCATGGAAGTGAGTTTCAAAAATATATTTAATCTTTGCGTTCTGATCTGAAGCTCTTTTAATGTAAACATCAGTTTCTCTAAGAGGATCTATAATTGCCACTTCACCATTACTTTCTATATAATATGCTCCCTGAGCCAAACAACCTGTATATATCTGATCTATTTTCATAGTATTATAATTTATAGTGCAAATATAAGACTTACCTTTCGTTACATTGTAACAAAAGTTACTACCTATAATATTTCTATTTTATTTCTACTTTGTTCTATTTTATCCTCGTTTTCAAGCTGCTTTAGTAACCTTGATATAACCACACGAGATGTATTCAATTCTTTAGCAATTTGTTCATGTGTTTTTCTAATTTCAAACGAACCTGAAGATTGCTTTTTATCAAGTAGATACTTGTAAAGTCTTTCATCCATCTTCATAAATGCCATGCTATCAATAGCCAAAAGCATCTCGTCAAACCTTTCTTTATAAGAATTGAAGATAAATCGTCTAAATGACTGATATTTTGAAATCCAGCTATCCAAATATTCTACTGGTATCATCCATATCAAAGAATCATCCTCTGCAGATGCACTTATTTGACTTCTAGTGTTATCTAAGCAGCAGCTTATTGACATAGCACAAGTATCTCCTCCTTCTAGATAGTACAGGAATATTTCACTACCATCATCATCATGACGCGTGACTTTTAAAACACCATCTAATACTAGAGGGATATAATTATTGTTCTGACCTGGCCTAACAATAACCTCACCAGCAACTACTCTCTTTGATCTGCCATTATTGTATATTTCATCTACAAGAGCGGCTTCAAAGGAGTATTTTGATAAATATGTGTTTAATTCTGTTTTATCCATGCTTAGAATTTATAATATCTTCAAATATATTATAAATGAAATAACTATCCTTTCTAAATCTCAGTTCAATGATTAGGCAGATAGCAAACAACAAAACTAATGGTCAATTTGAAAGCATAGTGAATGGTCACAAGGCAACATTGCGATATAGAGTTAAGGAAGTTACTCTGTTTTACATGCATACATTGGTGCCAAAAGAAATAGAAGGTAGGGGAATCTCCAGTGATTTAACCAAGTTTGCTCTCAATTATGCCAGAGCGAATAATTTTAAAATTGTAGTGTATTGTCCATTCGTGATTTTGTATGTTAAAAAGCATATAGAATACTTGAATTTATTAAATCATTAATATCAACTGCACTAAAGATTTAACTGATTAGACTAGCTGTTTATTATTAACTAATTTTATAAAATGATTAAATATCTAATACTCTTATTGATGCCTAGTTTTCTGTATGCTCAGGACGTAAACGTTCCTTTTTTATCAGATGATGACTTTGACTTTGAGCTTGACTATCAGTTTAAGACTAAACCTTCAAATATGAAAGATGTAGCTTTTTCGGAGCGCGAATTAACTACCACAACCGATAATCTTCCTTATGTAAAGATGAAAATAATGCTTAAAAATACATCAGAGGATCATTATCGATATAAAGTGATAGACAATAAGAGTAAAACTATGCTTAATAGAAAAATCAAAGGAGATGACGAGTTTGTCATTGATATGGGTTTCTCTGATGATATTAAAGATAGAGTTCATGCTCATCAATTTTCCGTGATAATCTACAATAAGAATAAAGATCCTCTTTCTAAAATTGTTATAGAATTTGGAACTAACGGAGATATGTTAATCAATCAAAACTTAATGGGTAAAATTTAGTATTATACTGAAAATCAAAGAGTTATAATCAGAATAAATGTTTTGCGTCATAATTGTTTAATCTGATTTAGGAAACTGAAAGTTCTAAAT
>CAYGNU010000404.1:0-4654 GCA_964351175.1 uncultured Roseivirgaceae bacterium
GCTCAAATCCTGTCAAATCAGGGGTTTAAAATAGCCTTTTGATGCCTTACGGGCTTTTTAGAGACAGTTAATTTTGACTTCATTGATTTTAATGAAAATTGTCGAAATTATAATATATTTGAGGTAAAGTTCTTTGTGATAATCTTATCAAGAAAGGCAGAGGGATATGGCCCTGTGAAGCCTTGGCAACCAACCGCTAGCGGAAAGGTGCTAATTCCAGCCTTGGTACTAACTTGCCAGGGGAAGATAAGTCAGTTTTAGCCTACACTATTTTAAAAATACTATGAGCTCTTCTGACCTATCAGAAGAGCTTTTTTTTTTAGCTTTTTTTTATAATAATTAATGAGTTTAGAACATCAGTCATATATGAAATTAAGTGGGTTAGAACCACTATTAGTAACTCCAGAGTCAAACTTAGTCAATATTGGTGAGCGTACAAATGTGACAGGGTCTAAGAAGTTTTTAAACCTGATCAAAGAAGGTGATTTTGATACTGCATTGGAAATTGCCAGAGAGCAGGTAGAAGGAGGTGCTCAAATCATTGATATTAATATGGATGAGGGTATGCTCGATGGCGAAGAAGCTATGGTAACCTTTCTTAATCTTATAGCCTCAGAGCCGGATATAGCAAGGGTACCTATAATGATTGATTCATCGAAATGGCACATCATAGAAGCAGGACTAAAATGCATACAAGGAAAAGGAGTAGTAAATTCGATAAGCTTAAAAGCTGGTGAAGCTGAGTTTATTGAACAAGCTAAAAAGGTGAAAAGATATGGTGCGGCAGTTGTTGTTATGGCATTTGATGAAGATGGGCAAGCTGATAGCTATGAACGGAGAATAGAGATTTGTAAGCGTTCTTATGACATCTTGGTTAATCAAGTGAAATTTCCTTCTCATGATATAATTTTTGACCCTAATATTTTCCCGGTTGCTACAGGAATGGAGGAACACAGGAATAATGCCTTGGATTTCTTTGGCGCTGCAAAATGGATCAGAGAAAACCTGCCTGGTGCACATGTTAGTGGAGGAGTAAGCAATGTCTCGTTTTCATTTAGGGGCAATAATCCTGTTCGTGAAGCCATGCATTCAGCCTTTCTTTATCATGGTATTAAAAATGGAATGGATATGGGGATTGTAAACCCTTCAATGCTAGAGGTTTATGATGAGATACCCAAAGATTTGTTAGAGAGGGTTGAAGATGTTTTACTTAACAGAAGAGATGATGCAACAGAAAGGTTGCTTGATTTTGCTGAAAGTGTTAAAGGCGGACAAAAGAAGAAAATAGTTGATGATCAATGGAGAAAGGAGGCTGTGGAATCGAGACTTTCACATGCTCTGGTAAAAGGCATTATTGAGTTTATAGATGAGGATACAGAAGAAGCTAGAGAAAAATACCAGAGCCCTTTAAAAGTTATTGAAGGTCCTTTAATGGATGGGATGAATATCGTTGGAGACCTTTTTGGTTCTGGAAAGATGTTCTTGCCTCAAGTGGTTAAGAGTGCAAGGGTAATGAAAAAGGCTGTAGCCTACCTTGAACCTTTCATGGAAGAAGAAAAACGAAGAAATAACACAGCTAAAGCGGGTAATAAAATTCTTTTGGCGACTGTAAAAGGGGATGTCCATGATATTGGTAAAAATATAGTTGGAGTTGTACTCGCTTGTAATAACTATGAAATTATTGATTTAGGTGTTATGGTGCCAGCTCAAAAGATAATTGATAGGGCTATTGAAGAAGAAGTTATTGCCATAGGCCTCAGTGGTCTAATTACACCATCTTTAGATGAAATGGTTTATGTAGCTAAAGAAATGGAGCGTAGGGGTCTTAAAATCCCATTGTTGATAGGAGGTGCCACAACATCAAGAATACATACTGCTGTTAAAATTGATCAAAACTATAGTGGGGCAGTAGTACATGTACTGGATGCATCACGGAGCGTCCCAGTTGTGGGCGAATTGGTAAGTGAAAAGACAAGAGTGGCTTTCCACTCCAATATCAAATCTGAATATGAAGTTCTGAGAACTGATCATGCCTCTCGCCAGGTAGCAAAGAATTATATCAGTTATGAAATAGCCAAAAGTAATAAGACAAAAATAGATTGGTCTGGTTTCATACCAACAAAGCCCAAATTAATAGGAAACAAAGTATTTACTGATTACCCATTAGATGAAATCAGAAAATACATTGATTGGACTCCATTTTTCCAAACTTGGATGCTTAAAGGAAAGTTTCCTCAAATATTTGAAAATCAGATTGTGGGCAAAGAAGCCAAGAAGCTTTATGATGATGCCAATGAAATGCTTGATGAAATTATAGAGAATAAATCCTTACAAGCTCAAGCTGTTATAGGTATTTATCCTGCTAACAGTAAAAATGATGATGTATTACTAAACATAGATGGTAATAAGGACACGACATTTCATTTCTTAAGGCAGCAGGGGAAAAAGGGATCAGGATTACCAAATCTCTCTTTGGCAGATTTTATAGCTCCTGAAGAAACTGGGATAGAGGATTATTTTGGTGGTTTTGCAGTAACTGCGGGTATTGGTCTTGAAAAATTAGTTGAAAAATACGCGGCAGACCATGATGATTATAAGAGCATTATGGCCAAAGCTCTAGCGGATCGTATGGCGGAAGCTTTAGCAGAACTTATGCACTTAAGAGTAAGGAAGGAATTTTGGGGACACTCCAAAGAAGAAGAATTTTCTCCAGAAGAGCTGATTAAAGAGAAGTATCATGGCATCCGTCCAGCTCCTGGTTATCCAGCTTGCCCTGACCATACTGAAAAACAAATCTTGTTTGATTTGTTAAAAGTAGAGGAGCAAACAGAAATAAGACTAACAGAATCATATGCGATGCACCCAGGTGCTGCCGTAAGTGGGTTTTATTTTGGGCATCCACAATCTACTTACTTTGGTTTAGGCAAAGTAAATAAAGATCAAATTACAGATTATGCCAAAAGAAAGGGAATGACCATTGAAGAGATTGAAAGATGGTTAGCACCGAATTTGGCTTATTAATAAAAATATTTTTTAGAGTTATTGAATCATGAAGATTACCGAACAAATTAAAAACGCTAAGAGTACATTATTCAGCTTCGAAATATTACCACCTCTGAAGGGAGAGAATATTAAAAATCTATTCAGTCATATTGATCCATTAATGGAGTTTAAACCTCCATTTATTGATGTTACTTATCATAGAGAGGAATATGTATACAAAAATAGGGGTAATGGCCTGTTAGAACGAAAGTCAATTCGAAAGAGACCTGGTACCGTTGGAATATGTGCTGCTATAAAAAACCGTTATGAGGTAGAAGCTGTGCCACATATTATCTGCGGTGGATTTAACAAAGAAGAAACTGAAAATGCCCTTATTGATTTAGACTTTTTAGGCATTCACAATGTATTAGTGCTTCAAGGCGATGCTATAAAGACAGAGCCTATGTTCATTCCTGAACCTGAAGGTCATAAATTTGCTTCCGACTTGTTAGGACAAGTAATAGAGCTTAATAAGGGTATTTATTTAGATGAAGATTTGCAAAATGCAACGCCAACAGATTTTTGTATTGGTGTGGCTGGTTATCCTGAAAAGCATTATACAGCACCTAATATGAAAAATGACCTCAAATACCTCAAAATGAAGGTAGATATGGGGGCTGATTATATAGTGACACAAATGTTCTTCGATAATAATAAGTACTTTGAGTTTGTTGAGAATTGTAGAAATGAAGGCATTAATGTGCCAATTATTCCAGGGTTAAAACCTTTGACTAATAAAAAACAAATTTCTGTATTACCGAGATTCTTTCATATTGATATACCTGAGGAATTGGCTGATGAAATAGAATCATGCAAGGACAATGCTCAGGCTAAGGAAATAGGAGTCGAGTGGACTATTCAGCAATCAAAGGAATTAATGGAAAGAGGAGCTCCAGTGTTACACTATTACTCCATGGGCAAGTCAGATCCTGTTTATAGTATTGCTAAAGCTTTGTTTTAAACTAATCTCTCTTCAAAAATATAAAGTCACCGCCTTCATCACCTGCTAAGCTAATAGCGCCATATTGTGGTACTTGACCCGTTTCGCTATTGTTAATGACTGAGAATTTAAAGTCACTAAATACTTGCTCAGTAGAAAGTAGCGGTGCTTTGTTGTTAGTCAAGTTTTTAACAAGGTATTTTATAAATACACTCTGGTCAGGAACTGTAGACAAGGCGCCACTGGTCATGGCCTTCCTGCTAGGTCTTTTATACATTTCTAGCATGGCCTTTCCATTCATTGCCACGGCTCTTTCTTTCAAGATACTGCCACCAAAGCACGCATCAGCGATGAGAAGCGTATGCTTTGATCTAATAGCCCGAATGTAGTCACGAATGGTACCGTTAGATAGCCATTGCGATTTAGAGGCTTTGGTAGCATCAGATGGAAGCCAAAAGCCCTGATTGAGTTGCTCATCCCAGATTCCGTGGCCAGCATAAAATATAAGCAGATTGTCACGTTCCTTGACCGTTTTTGCGAGATAGTCAAAAGCGTCAATAAGGTTAGTACGAGTCGGGTTCTTTAAGAATGTAATATTTTCTTTTTCAAATGTAAAGTAAGTAGTCAGAGCACCTTTTAGTTATTCAGCATCCGCAAAGGGTTGGGCTAAAG
>CAYGNU010000405.1:0-4650 GCA_964351175.1 uncultured Roseivirgaceae bacterium
CCAAATGGCATTGAGGTAGAAGGTAAAAAAATGCTTAAAGGAATGAAATTAGCTTATGGTCGCGAACTATGGTGGGGAGCTAACCCAGCATTATTGCTTAAATACTCAAAAACTGTTTCTGGAGTTGATTTAACAGGCATATTTCACGAGGATATTGAAGATCCAGGAGCAGCAGTAAGTTCTTTATTTGTGCCACAACCAAGAACTCGTAGGTTAACCGTTCATGCCAAAAAGAAAATTGGTAAACTAACAGTTGAAGCTGGTGGTATTTGGGCTGGTCAACCACTAGTAGATAGAGAGTTTCAGATTGTAGAAGAAAGTGAAGGTGAATATCAAGTATTTGTTGATCGTGTAGAAAATTCGGATACATGGGGCGGAAAAGTGAAATTGGCATACTCACATGGTAATATAAACTGGTATGCACAATCGTCCGCCATGGGCTTGGTTGCAAACGGAGGTTTTGACCAAACTCAGACATTTACAGGCTGGAGACTTAAGGACAGCGGCAGCGGTAATCAAAATAATTTTCTGACAGGCTTTACCTATCAAGTAGGTAAAATACAAGTGGCACCTAATTTCTTATGGCAAAAACCTTTGGTAGATCCAATGCCTGGTGATGTTGGTGGCCCTGGTAGACTTAGAAATATATTAGATGACCCATTTGTGGTTAGATCTAATAGAGAAACAGTAGCCGGTGAACTTTTACTTACATTTGACCCTACTCCTGCCACATGGATGTACTCTTGGGATAATGACAGAGTAGAGGATTCAAAACTAGCCGCAAGTCTTGGATTCGTATATAGACATCTTCCCACTTCTCAGGATGCAGCGGTGATTTTCCCTGGTACGGGTAGAGTTCCAAGTGCGGCAAATGGTGCTCCCCCTGCTTTAGATCTGTGGGAAGTTAATGCTCGAATTGTATCTAAAATAAATCCAGACTTAGGAATTATTGCCAATCTATATGGTGGTAACGGACAAGCAAATGGCCCTGACGCACGAACTATAGAGCGAATTGGTGGTGATGTACGGGTGATTTACAAAACAGTTAAACTTTCATCACACCTTAAAATTAATGACTGGGGTCCATTTGATTACCACCGGGATTTTAACTTAACATACCCAGTTCAAGTAATGGCTGACATTTCTACGACCGTGGGTAAACAAGAATGGTTCATTTTACCAAGTACAACACTGGGTGCAAGATTTATCTGGAGGTCTTTAGATGAAAACTCTCCAAGATATGCTCCAAATGTTGTAGCAAACGAATTCGATACGGCACCGCGACTAAGTCCTGTAGGATTTCCAGATGGAAATGAGTGGGAATTGAGAACTTACATTAGCGTTAATATAGGTAAATAAATAGTTGATAAATGAGAAATTTAAAAATAATAAATATGAGATTTTTGATTCTTCTTGGCCTATGTGTTATTATTAATACTGGCTGCGAAAGAGAGCTTGGAGACGAAGCGGAATTAGCAACTTTTCCAAAAGTTGGCGCAATATTTACTGATACTCCTATTGGACTTGGAAGTAATTTTTATTTCCCATTTGGCCCTGCACCAGACAATCCTGTTGGTTCAAAACTTGACGCTTTTTCTGTAGACGAATCTGAGAGTTATGAAGGTAGTGCATCAATGCGTTTTGACGTTCCTAATGCCAGCGATCCTAATGGTAATTACGCAGGGGGAATATTCAGAATTGATGGAACTGGACGCGATTTAACTGGTTTTGATGCCATGACATTTTGGGCAAAAGGCTCACAAGCAGCCATACTGGGTGAATTTGGTTTTGGCGTAGACTTTGGAGAAAACAAATACCAAGTATTGAGTCAAAATATACCATTAACGACTAACTGGGTCAAGTACATCATTCCGATCCCTGATCCTTCGTTGTTGGTAGACGAACGAGGGATGATGACCTATTCCGCTGCACCGGTTAATGGTTTAGGCTATTCATTCTGGATAGATGAATTAAAGTTTGAAAAACTTGGAACGTTAGCTCAACCAAGACCCGCGATTTTTAATGGGCAAGAGCTTGTTCAAGAATCATTCATTGGCGCCACTGTTCCTATGAACGGATTGACTCAAACTTTTAATTTAGCCTCTGGCCAAAATCAAACAGTTAGTGCAGCACCTTCTTATTTTAAATTTTCGTCATCGAATACTGAGGTTGCAACAGTTGACGAATTCGGACTTGTCACAGTAATAGCAGCTGGTACTGCGAAAATTACGGCAGTTTTAGGGGGTGTAAAGGCAGCTGGTTCTTTAACAATAGAATCAGCTGGTGAATTCACCACTGCTCCAGTTCCTACGCGTGATCCCAGTAATGTGATTTCTATTTTTAGTGACACCTATACTAATGTGCCAGTAGATTTTTTTAATGGATTCTGGGAGCCTTTTCAAACTACCACGTCATCTGATTTTACAGCTAACGGCAATAATATGATTAGCTATTCCAATTTTAATTTTGTCGGAAACCAATTTTCGAATCCAACAGTAAATGCTGCAGGATTCCCAAACTTGCATTTGGATATGTACATCCCAGGAGAAATACCGGATGACCTGGACTTTTTAATTACAATTGTAGATTTTGGCCCTGATGCAGCTGAAGGCGGAGGTGATGATACAAGAGAACAAGTGTTCTTTTTTGCTGAAGATTTTGTTGCTAATGGCTGGGCAACATTGGAGATGCCCATCACCCTAGTGAACAAGAATAATATTGGCCTTCTTATTTATGAAAATATCAATAACCCAACAACATCTTCAATAGATAACTTTTATTTAGATAATATTTATTTCTACAGAGATTAGGTTAGGCTAATTATAAAACGCAAAAATTAATAATATGAATAAGGGAACTAAATATAAATTTAACACAAAAATATCGCTGGCCGTGTTATTCATTTTAACAGCAACTTTGATTATTTCCGGTTGCGGTGATGAAGATCAAACCGTAGTTAATTTCGAACAAATAGTAGTACAAGATGAATTTGACACTGATGGCTCAGTAAATAGTGACATTTGGAGTAACGATATTGGAACAGGTGTAAACGGATGGGGTAACAATGAACTTCAATATTACACTGATAGACCAGAAAATATCCAAGTGCAAAATGGTTTTTTAATCATTACAGCAAGACAAGAATCTTACAGAGGATCAGGATACACTTCTGCAAAGATTTTAACAAAAGGAAAAATAGAGCAGACATATGGTCGATTTGAAGCTCGTATGAGACTTCCTTGGGGTCAAGGAATATGGCCTGCCTTTTGGATGTTAGGTGCTGATATTGATAATAATCCATGGCCTGGTGCCGGTGAAATAGACATCATGGAGTATCGCGGTCAAGATCCCACTATAATATTGGGTAGTGTGCATGGTCCAGGCTATTCAGGAGGCGAAGCCATATCAAAAAGTTATACGCTTGAAAATGATCGATTTGATACAGGTTTCCATGTTTTTGGTATAGAATGGGGCGCTGATTATGTTAACTACTACGTAGATGATGTTTTATATAATCAGATAACACCTGCTGATGTACCTGGTGAATGGGTGTTCAATAAACCATTCTATATATTGATAAACCTTGCTGTAGGAGGCACATTTGTTGGCTCTCCAAATAGTGAGACTGTTTTCCCTCAGACCATGTTGGTTGATTATGTAAGGGTTTATAAATAACATTTGATTAAACAGAAATGATGATGAATATAGTACTGAAAAATGCAAGAATACTTTCCGTTTTTGCTTTAACAATGTTCTTTTTTGGATGCGCAACTGAAGACGAAGAGAACTTACCTCAAGTTACTGCGGGTTTCACAAAAACCATTAATGAAGATACTGGTACAGTAACCTTCATTAATACATCTGAAAATGCCACAGATTACTTATGGGATTTTGGAAATGAACAGATTTCCACTGAAATAAACCCCGTTAACTCTTATGAGAATGGAACTTATATAGTAACCCTAACGGCTGGCAATGTTAATGGTGGCGGTGCAGATGTATTTTCAGATACATTGACGATTAGAGTTAAGGAATTAATTACACTTCCAATAACATTTGATGACGAAAATGTAAACTATAATGCTACGTCCTTTAGTGGTGCTGAATTTGAAGTTGTTGATAATCCAGATGTTTCTGGAAGTAATTCTACTGCTTCTCGTGTCGGAGAAATAATTAATAGTGGTGCTGCGTTTGAAGGGTTGTTTTTTGACCTTGGATCGAGTATTGATCTATCGGACGACAGTACCATTGCAATGAATTTTTGGTCAGATGTACCGGTAGACGTTTTAATGAAATTAGAAGAAGGAACAACTAGTATTGAGCAAACTAGCGATCATGATGGTACTGGATGGGAAACAATCTATTTTGAATTCAGTTCTGATATTCAATTTTCCAAATTAACTCTATTCGTTGATGGTCCAGGAAATACTGCTGGAAGTTTTTATATAGATGATATTTTTCAAACAGTAACTCTTTGCAGAGAAACAGATTTGCTTTTGCCTATTGATTTTGATTGCCAAGGAACTAACTACGTTTCAGAAACTTTTGGAGGCACTACATTTGACGTGATCGAAAATCCGGAACTTTCGGGAATCAATAATACAGAGACTAATGTTGGTCGAATTGTAAATTCAGGTGTCTCTTTCGAAG
>CAYGNU010000406.1:0-4638 GCA_964351175.1 uncultured Roseivirgaceae bacterium
GCTTTCAAACCGTTCTCAAACTCCAAAAGCTCACCTGACTGTGCTTTTGATAGTCCATAGATCCTTGCTACTCCATCTCCAACCTCAAGTACGGTTCCAATTTCTTCTAGTTCGGCTTCAGTTTTAGCACCTGAGAGCTGTTCTCTTAGTATTGCTGAAACTTCATCTGGTCTTACGTCTGCCATTTTTATGTTGTCTTAAATTAAAATTCTTTTATATATGGGTTGTGAGTAAATTCAAGCTCAAGTGCTTTAAGTTTACTTTTTATTGAATCATCTATTTGCCTGTCACCAACAGTCAATATATAGCCGCCAATAAGATCTTCATCTACCTTCTCCTCAAGCTCCACCTTATCAAATGATGAAATTTTAGAAACAATAGCTTCTATCTTCGCCTTAATCTCTTTACCAAGCGGTACTGCCGAAACTATTTGAGCAACCTCTACACCTTTATAGATATTGTATTGTAGATGAAATTCTTTAGCAATTGCATCTAAGATTGATTCTCTATTCTTTCTAGTTATAATGTCAAAAATAGCAAGAGTAAGTTTATTTACTTTGCCTGAGAATATTGCTTTAAGTATAGCTAGCTTCTTGTCATGCTTAATAATCGGATTTTTTAACATCAAGTAAAAATCGCGATTATCTGTGCAAACCTTATGAAAACTTATCATATCAGCATGCACCTCTTCAAGCACACCTTGCTCAGCAGCTAACTCTAATAACGATTTGGCATATCTCGATGCTACTCTTAATTCTGACATTTTAGTTGAGTTTTAAATCTTTAACAAACTCATTAACCAATTCCTTTTGAGCCTTATCTGACTCTAATGACTTTCTAAGAAGTTTTTCAGCAATTTGAAGAGAAAGTGTAGCCACTTGAGTTTTAACTTCAGCCATAGCCGCTTGCTTTTCAGTATGGATGGCCAACTTAGCGTCAGCAATCATTTTTTCAGTTTGCTTGCTTACTTCAGTTTTAGCCTGTTCCTGTAAAGAAGCTGCTACATCTCTAGCATCTTTTAAGATTACGTCTCGCTCTCTTCTAGCCTCTTCTAACAACTTTTGATTGTCAGACTGCAGCTTAGTCATGTCTTCTTTTGCCTTTTCTGCAGCTTCTAAAGCTTCTTTAATAGAGTCTTCTCTTACTCTAATTGAATTTAAAATCGGCTTCCATGCTACCTTAACTAAAATGAAAAGTAGAATTAAGAATATCACCGCTTGCATGATGAACAAGCCAGGTGAGAAATCGTTTATTAATTGCTCCATTTGTTATTTTTTGTTTAATAAGAAATGTTGCTCATGGCCTATCGCCATGGGCAACATCTCACAGGATTATTTACCTAAGATCAACGCAGCGAAGGCTAACCCTTCTAATAGTGCTGCAATAATGATCATCGCAGTTTGAATCTTACCTGTTGCTTCAGGCTGTCTAGAAATACCTTCCATTGCCTTACCACCGATTTGGCCTAATCCAAGACCTGCTCCGATAACGATTAAACCTGCTCCAATTAAATTGTACATAAAATTTGATTTATATTAATTAAACAAAAGTTCTAAATTAATGATGATCATCAGCCACGGCCATTCCTATGAATAGCGCTGACAACATCGTAAATATATAAGCTTGAAGAAATGCTACAAGTAATTCAATCATGCTTATAAAAAACGCCAAGACAAATGACATGCTAGTCGAAGCCACTAGGCCAAATTGTGCTTTTAAAGTAATAGTAAGTGCAATTAGGCTCATCACAACAAAGTGACCAGCTGTCATATTAGCAAAAAGTCGTATTAATAATGAGAAGGGCTTAGTCAGCAGACCAAGCAATTCTACTGGCATTAATACAATTTTCATTATGATTGGTACTCCAGGCATCCAAAAAATGTGTGCCCAATAACTTTTATTACCACTAAATTGTACGATGAAAAATGTAAATAAAGCCAAGCACACTGTTACAGCAATATTACCTGTTACGTTAAAACCAAGGGGTGTCATTCCCATTAGGTTAAGTAACCAGATATAAAAGAAAACAGTTAAAAGAAAGCCAGTAAAATCTTTATACCTTTTATCTCCAATGTTTGGTTTAGCAATTTCATCTCTTACATATATCACCAATGGCTCTAGAACTCTACCTATTCCTGTTGGCAATGGACCTTTCTTGTAACTATTTGCAAGTGATCTAAATCCTAATATCAAAAGCAAACCTGCCAACAACATACCTACAACATTTTTTGATATTGAGATATCTAGTGGCTTAACATTAGTCGCATGTCCTGCTTCATCAAGATTAATATCGCCAGCTTCATTGGTTCTATAAATTTTACCATGGTAGATAGCATAGTGCTTACCTTTAGATTCAGCAACAGATTCTCCATGATGAAATTTAGAAGACATGAACATGTGGAGCCCCTCATCTATAAAAATTACAGGTAATGGAAATCCAAAATGTTTTCTAGGCTCACTGCCGTAAGAAAATAAGGTGAAGTCGTGTGAGTCTTTTAAGTGATGCTGGATGTATTCGTTAATCTCCTCTGGAGTATCAACTTGACCAGATTCATCGTGTTTTTCAACACCTTCCGAAGCATAAGAAAACTTTGGCGTTAATAGTGCGAAAATACTTATAAGAGCTATCGAAAAAGAAGTTCTAAACATATCCTATCCAAATTCAGCCGCAAAACTAAAAATAAAATCTCAAAAGCCATTACTAATTAGGATTTTATTAGATCTTTTCACATTAAGATTGTTTCGTCAATTGGATAATTTTCACACAATAAAGTACTTCAAAAAAAATATAGATCAGTAATGGCACAATAAGAGATAATCTACTTTCAAATGACAACTCTGTTTCGCCAAATAACTTTGGATAAAAGGCAATTCCGAAAATAAAAAGTTTAGCGACAAATGTCCAAAGGTAGAGCAGGCCAAGATGCACTGGGGCAAGCTTATTTACAACTTCTACAACTATCGTCACATGGATATAAACAATGACATAGACTAGATAAGTATTTAACAAATTATATTCCAGTTCAATTGATAAGTGATTTAATATGTATGAATGGACAAGGTAAATTGGCCATGAGGCAATGGCAACTATGATAGAAGAAACAAGTAAACGTTTAACCATTACTATCTTTAATGACTTGTCTGATTACAGAAAAAATAGAGATGAAAACCGCTAATAACGTGATAACCTTACTATATAAAGAAGACTCATTATCTAAACGTTCGTCTAAATAATCCCCTAGCAAGCTCCCCAAATAAATAGTGATACCCATTTGAAATGCCAGCCCAGAATATTTAATTATGAAATTATACCGCTTTGGCTCCTTGGGGTCTGAGGGTGGTGTTGCTTTGGCCATTGTCTCCTATTTTAATTTCCTTTTGTGAGACACCCATTTTACAACCTCCGTTAAATGTAGCTCCAGACTCAACTATTATCTTATTAGTTATTATATCACCATGAATAACCGCTGTAGGTTTCAAGATCAATATGTCTGTAACTTCAATTCTGCCTTTCACTTCTCCAGCCACCTCAGCGTTCTGTGCTAGTATATTACCTTCTACATGTGAGGATTGACCGAGAGCTACCTTAGATTTGGTTTTTATATTACCAATTACTTTACCTTCTATTCTTATGTTTCCAAAGGTTTCGATATTACCTTCTAGTATTGTGCCCTTTCCTATGATATTGCTTGAATTGCTTATCTCTTCGGCTACTTTATGATCTTCTTTTGAGGCAAACATTATATTAATTTTAAAATGTTACAAATTCTTCCGGGTTTACCGAATTTCCATTGGACCATAACTCAAAGTGTAAGTGTGGCCCGTCAGTAAGTTCTCCAGTATTCCCAATTATGGAAATAATCTCTCCCGCATTCACAAAATTACCAACTTTTTTCAACAATTCAGCATTATGCTTGTATACAGAAATAAGGTTGCCACGATGCTGAACCGCTATAACATAACCAGAATCCTGAGTCCAAGATGCCATGATGACCGTACCATCCGCCACACATTTTACTGGTTCATTTTTCTTTGCAACTATATCAACTCCAAAGTGACCTTCTCTAACTCGATAGGGTGCAGATACAAATCCAGAAATTGGAGAGAAGAAAAATATTTCTTGCAACTCATTATATGAAGCTGAATTAAAATTCAAAAGGGATAGATCTGTTTGCTCAAATTCTTGTCTAAATTGAGAATCAACAGCAGAGAGTTTATTAACATCTACTGACGCAGTAATGGCTGGATCAGTGGTTGTCGTGGTATTCTCATAGTGCTCATAAACATCAGATGTATCTCCTCTAAGCACTCTCTGAAAATTCATAATAAAATTATCCTTTTCTTCAACCTCTTGTGATAAAGAGTCCATTTTTACGGCTAACTCATAGAGCTGCTTATTGGCCTCCATTTGAGCATGCCTTGGGTCAAACCACTGGGCCAGTAAAGTCTTAACTAAAAATAGACTTAATGCCATCAATAGTATAAATACTGTGACAGTAAGAAGTATTACCTTGGCATAAGTGAAGCTGAATGTAGTCTTTTCTGCGAAATTTTCTTCATTCCTAATTATTAGCAGATACCTATTGACTAACCAGCTCGAAAGTGTCTTTCTAGCTTTCAAATTGAATGTTTATTTAA
>CAYGNU010000407.1:0-4636 GCA_964351175.1 uncultured Roseivirgaceae bacterium
TGATGTGATTTACAATAGCAATGGCACCATTAACGCCACACAGTTCCTCATCATGACCATAGCAAAAATAGATGGTACGTTCATGACTAAAACCTTCACTCAATAGCAACTCTAATGCCTCCATATTACCAATAACACTGATCTTATCATCTATAGCACCTCTTCCCCAGATCTGTCCATCTTTGATCTCGCCACCAAAAGGAGCGGCTGACCACTTACTTTTGTTCTCTTCCGGCACGGGCACCACATCAAGATGACCCATGAAAATAACAGGTTTCAATGTTTCATTGGTACCTGCCAATTTCATAATGGTACTGTATTCATTAATATAAGTCACGGTCAAAAGCGAATCTGTTAATGGATAAGTGTCTTTGACAAACTTTTTGAAAGCATTGAAAGCGGCAGAATCAAAGTCTATCGGATTAGCATTAGAGATAGTCGGAATCTGAATCGCCTGCGACATATGCTCTTTGGCCGTTGCCGGAATATCGATCCTAGCCACAGGATCAACTTGAATCTGTTTGGATTCGAAGGTGAACGTGTTGTATAAAACAACAGTTGCTAGAACGGCAACGAATATAAGTAAAACGAAAATTATCTTTTTCATAATTGGTTTTGATTGATTCTAATTGTGTTTAAACAGATAGAAATTAAGTTATATAAACTTGATAGAAGTATTTGATAGTTCATTAATAAGCCATTATTATTAGTTTATCTCAACCTCATCATATCAGCCTCTGCAGCGATATACCCAAATGCTGACCAGTGTTTTCCGGCCATAGCCACAGGATCAACTTGAATCTGTTTGGATTCGAAGGTGAACGTGTTGTATAAAACAACAGTTGCTAGAACGGCAACGAATATAAGTAAAACGAAAATTATCTTTTTCATAATTGGTTTTGATTGATTCTAATTGTGTTTAAACAGATAGAAATTAAGTTATATAAACTTGATAGAAGTATTTGATAGTTCATTAATAAGCCATTATTATTAGTTTATCTCAACCTCATCATATCAGCCTCTGCAGCGATATACCCAAATGCTGACCAGTGTTTTCCGGCCAATACCGCTGAGAAAATTTCCTTTGCTTTAAGTGTATCGCCTTTGGAAAGATAATAATTACCCACACCGTACCCTTGAGTAGCCAGTGCCAGATCATAATCTGCACTTTCATCAACGTCCAAAACCTCTTCAGGCGTGAGTTCGCCTTTGTACATGAGCAATCTTTTGTGATAACTGTCATTTTCGATAATATCCATTTCGGTAGAGATTCCTGCTAACAATTCAACAGCTTCCTGCTCTTTGCCTTGCCTTATTAATGTCATATACAACCAGTCTGATGTAGCCACCAGCAGGTCATCATTTATCGAAGTTTCCATACATTTCTGATAAGCCGTTATCGCTGATTCATAGTCTCCTTTGAGATAATAAGCCAACGCTAAATGATACCAAACATTAAACTGAGTAGAGGATAAAGGCTGGTTGATTTGATTAGCAATGCCATCAGGTTCAATCTCCAAAGTGTCTTTAGGCATAAGTTCAACAGCCTTTTCAAAATCCTCAATTGCTTCATCAAATTTTCGCGTTGATATGTACCTGTGCCCACGATGTCGGTACAGTTTATAACTATTAGGGTATTGGTCTATTCCCTCAGTAAATATCGCAATGGCTTCAGCATATCTCGACATGTATGCAGTCCTACGTCCAAGCCATATGTAATTCAACTCTGAATGCTCATTATCAAAATTCTTCTGTGCAAGCATCAAATTACTATCAAGTCTGTTTTGCTGCTGTTCAGAAAAAACAGGTTGCGGCAGTTCCTTTCCATCTAATGATAGAACTATATTAGAAGTGCTACCAACTGCACTACTCTCCTCGGTATTCTCTTTTGGGCTATTGCATGAAAAAAATACTAAGCACGTCAGTGTTGCTATAGCGTATCTCATTTTATTCCTGGTTGTTTAATCTCAAATCCAGTTTTAGCTTTTTCAGCGGCTACCATTTTCTCAACATCGGCCAAAAGCGCTTTTGCATCATACACGATACCATCTTTTACAGTGTATTTCACACCTCCAACTCTTACCACTTTATTATCCTCGGTTAATTTGATAGCTCCGGTACCGTATAATACCTTTAAGTTAGCCAATGGATTCTCTTCCACGATCACAAAATCAGCCAGCTTACCTACTTCTACCGTTCCTATCTTGTCGTCCATACCTAAAAGCTCAGCCCCATTCAATGTAGCTGATCTGATTACCTCCAACGGATGGAACCCTGCTTCTCTCAACAGTTCCAGTTCACGGATGTATGCAAAACCAAAGAGTTGGAAAATAAAACCTGAATCAGAACCAGCCGTTACTCTGCCACCCCGATTTTTATATTCGTTAATAAATGTCATCCAAAGGCGATAGTTGTTTTTCCAATTCACCTCTTCTTCTGTACCCCAAAAATGCCAGTATGAACCATGTGATTTCATACTTGGCTGATAAAATTCCCATAAAGATGGCATAGTATAAGTCTCATGCCATTCTGCTCTGCGGGCGCGCATCAAATCGCGACTTGCCTCATAAATATTGAAAGTTGGGTCAAGGGTAAAGTCAAGTTCTAGTAATTCATTCATTACAGCATTCCACTTTTCAGAATAAGGTGGTGCTGCTTGATTCCATAAGCGGCCGGCCTCACCAAAGCGGTGTTGCTCATTATTATAGTTGTAATCTACAGGATAGTCCTGCACTGTACGGTCTGTAAACAAAGCCTCTGGCAAGCCATACCAGTGCTCCATAGAAGTAAGGCCTGCTCTGGCTGAATTCACCACATTCCATCTGGCAACACTCATTTGCGCATGATGGCAGGCAGATCGTAGTCCTAGCTTTTTATTTTCTTCAAGCGCAGCGGCCATTATATCTGGACTTGCGCCAAAGAACTTAATGCCATCAGCGCCCTTTTTAGCATTGTTTTGCACCCATGTTCTGGCCATTTCTGGCGTACTTATTGGCTCATCACTTCCTTGACCGAAAGCAGTATAGGCAGTTATTCTTGGAGCAGTTATTTCATTCTTAGCACTTTTATTTTTTTGGTCAAGCACCCAATCTAAACCATTACCAGCAGATGGATCGCGTACTGTTGTTACACCATGTGCCATCCATAATTTAAATACATATTCAGCATTAGTTCCTTGGGCTTTGCCTCCAATATGGGCATGTGAATCTACAAAACCGGGCATCAGGTACATGCCCGTGGCATCTAACTCCTTACCTCCTGCTTTAAGCTGTGGTCTTCTCGCTGGGTCAATTTCAATTCCAGGATAGCCAACTACTTTTACTTCTACAATCATATTCTTTTCAACCACAATATCAACAGGGCCTGTAGGTGGAGCACCATTTCCATTGATAAGGGTTACACCACGGATAATCAGTTGAGACCACGGGCCATCACCTTCCGTTCTTTTGGGTGCTTTTTCTATTTGAGCAAAAAGACTTGCAGAAACGAAAAGCAGAATGATTGATAGTTTGAAATGCATATTTTGAAAAGTTTAAGAATTCAAGATAATAAAGAAGAATAAGAAAGCCTTGAATTATTTCACAAGCGGTGAAATGTGGTGAACTGCAAATTGTGTTAATAAACTATTTTATAACTCGACTTGTCATGATTATAAATAATCACTATCTTATCAATTATTAAAAATAATAAGTAAGTACTCACTTATATAATAAACAAGATATGAAATCACTCTATTCATGGCCAAGTATCTCTTTTCTGCTCTTAGTTGTCTTTTTGGTATCCTTTAAATCCTTTAACTCAAATACTAAAGCAGAAAAAATATCAATCAATCCTGAAGCTCAAGAAGCATTCCATACCATGATGGATGTACTGACCCACAAAAGATGTGTCAACTGCCATCCAAATGATAACATTCCAAAACAGGGTGAAGACAGTCATGCCCATCGTTTTGGAATCACAAGATCAAATGGTGTTGGTGCAACTAATTGCAATACATGCCATCAGTCTACCAATAATAACTATTCAGGTGTTCCTGGTGCTCCGGAATGGTCACTAGCTCCGGCAAGTATGGCATGGGAAGGGCTCAATAGATACGAAATTGCCAGAATGATAACTGATAAATCTAGCAATGGAAATAGAACTATTGATGATCTCATGCACCACCTTACCGAGCATGAGTTAGTACTTTGGGCTTGGAATCCCGGGGTAGATGCCGAAGGCAATGCAAGAGAGCTTCCTCCTGTTTCGAAAGAAGAATATATAGCAGCAGTAAAAAAATGGGTTGAAGAAGGTGCTATTATCCCAGCAGAATAACAACAAAATCAACGACATTATGAAAATATCATTCAATATAAACGGTGCTGCTCAGTCGGTGGAAACCGATGAAAATACACCCCTATTATGGGTCATTAGAGATTTGCTCGATCTAAAGGGTACAAAATTTGGCTGTGGGAAAGCAGCCTGTGGAGCTTGTACTATACATGTTAATGGTGAAGCTGTTCGATCATGTTCCTATGCTGTAAAATATGCTGAAGGAAAAAATATCACAACGATCGAAGGTTTGGGAAATGAAGAAAACCCACACCCTGTTCAGCAGGCATGGATTGAAGAGATTGTTCCACAATGTGGCTACTGT
>CAYGNU010000408.1:0-4622 GCA_964351175.1 uncultured Roseivirgaceae bacterium
AAACAAAACTTTATTTATGGGGATATATATGAAATAAACTATTGTCAGGAATTTAAAGCTCAAAATGCCAAAATAGATCCAATTAGCACCTTTCAATCATTGATCAAAAAATCACCCACGCCTTTTGCAACCCTATACAAATGTCAAGAGCACTTCTTGGTTTGTGCTAGCCCTGAAAGGTTTGTTAAAAAGGAAGGTACAAAACTTATATCTCAACCAATTAAAGGCACAGCAAAGAGAGGGAAATCTGATTATGAAGATGAATTGATCAAGCAAGAGCTTAGGACCAATGAAAAGGAATTGGCCGAGAATATGATGATTGTAGACTTGGTACGTAATGATTTGGCGAAAAGTTGTAAACCAGGAAGTGTCAAGGTAGATCAAATGTTTGGCATTTACACGTTCAATCAATGGCACCAAATGATTTCAACTGTAACAGGACAACTTAAAGATGAGGTAAGGCCTGTAGAAGCGATAAAAAACGCCTTCCCAATGGGAAGTATGACAGGTGCTCCCAAAATAAAAGTAATGGAACTCATTGAAGAATACGAGAATTCAAAGCGTGGTATTTATTCAGGTTCTGTGGGATATTTTTTGCCCAATGGTGATTTTGACTTCAATGTTGTCATTAGAAGCATTATTTATAATGCTGAAACAAATAACTGCTCTTATCAGGTAGGTGGCGCTATTACCTATGATTCAGATCCTGATTCTGAATATGAGGAGTGCCTACTTAAAGCATCAGCCATATCATCGTTATTTAAAATAGATAAAAACTAACTGACATAATGTCACTTCAGGTCTATATTACTAGTTTTGCAAAGTATTTAATACAGCAGTTTTAATGGATAATTTAATCAACGATATTAATATAATTTCAGAGGAAGAAAATTCTGAAACTTGTGAGACGGTCAAAGTCTCTAAAAATACCAATACTGGAAAATCAAGAAAGCTATACATTGAGAGTTATGGCTGTCAGATGAATTTTTCTGATAGTGAAATAGTCTCATCAATAATGGCTGAAAATGGCTTTGACACTACCTCTAATTTTGAGGAAGCAGACGTTGTTTTTCTTAATACCTGTTCAATAAGAGAAAAGGCAGAAACAACTGTGAGAAGAAGGCTCTCACAATTCAATACAGTTAAAAGAAAAAAACCTGAGATGCTAATTGGAGTCTTAGGCTGTATGGCTGAGAGGTTAAAATCAAAATTGCTTGAGGAAGAAAAGATTGTTGATCTTGTGGCTGGTCCAGATGCCTACAGAGACTTACCAGGACTTGTTCACCAAGTGGATGAAGGGCATAAAGCGGTCAATACCTTCTTATCAAAAGAAGAAACTTACGCTGATATTAGTCCTGTACGGTTAAACTCAAATGGAGTAACTGCATTCATCTCCATCATGAGAGGCTGTGATAATATGTGTTCATTTTGTGTTGTACCATTCACAAGAGGAAGAGAAAGAAGCCGTGATCCTTACTCTATTGTCAAAGAAGCACAAGATCTTTTTGATAAAGGCTATAAAGAAGTAACACTATTGGGTCAAAATGTAGATTCTTACAAGTGGTCACCAGAAGTGAACAATAAGGCTAAGCTTGAGAAAACTCAAGTAAGTGAAGTTATTAACTTTTCCAACCTACTGGAAATGGTAGCAAAGGTAGATCCAACACTCAGGGTGAGATTCTCTACTTCACACCCAAAAGATATTACAGATGAAGTACTATATACTATGAAAAAGTATGACAACATCTGTAAGTATATACATCTACCTGTTCAAAGTGGTAATAGTAGAGTTTTGGAAATGATGAATAGGACTTATGACAGAGAATGGTATATTAACCGAGTAGATGCCATAAGATCAATATTAGGTAATGAATGTGGCATATCTTCAGACATGATTACTGGCTTCTGTTCTGAGACTGAAGAGGAACATAAAGACACCGTTACATTAATGGATTATGTTCAATATGATTTTTCTTATATGTTCTATTATAGTGAGCGTCCTGGAACTTTGGCTGAAAAAAAATATGACGATGATATACCTCTTGATGTTAAAAAAAGGCGCCTTGCCGAAGTAATTACTAAACAACATGAAACTTCCCTATCAAGGAATAAACTTGACCTAGGAAAAGTTCATGAGGTCTTGATTGAAGGGACTTCTAAACGATCAGAAAAACAACTTCAAGGTAGAAATTCAGCCAACAAAGTGGTAATATTTGATGGCTTAGGACATAAGAAAGGTGATTATGTTCATGTGCTAATTAATGATTGTACGCACGCTACTCTATTCGGTAAAATTGTAAACACTGAAAATAACTGATGTCAGAATCTGAATTAAGAAGTATTAAGCAAAGATTTGGCATAATTGGTAATTCGGACTTACTGAATCATGCCATCACAGTCGCGGCACAAGTAGCCCCCACCGATATGTCAGTTTTAATTACTGGTGAAAGTGGAAGTGGTAAGGAGTCATTTAGTAAAATTATTCATCATTTAAGTCCTCGAAAACACAATCAGTTTATTGCTATTAACTGTGGGTCGATCCCTGAAGGTACAATAGACTCAGAATTGTTTGGGCATGAAAAAGGATCCTTTACAGGAGCCCATGAAGCTAGAAAAGGTTACTTTGAAGTTACAAGTGGCGGCACTATTTTCTTAGATGAAATTGGTGAAATGCCCTTAGCCACTCAAGCACGATTACTTAGAGTCTTGGAGAATGGTGAATTCATTAAGGTCGGATCATCCAAGGTGCTAAAAACAGATGTTCGAGTTGTGGCAGCTACTAATGTGAATCTGATTAAGAACGTAGATAACGGTAAATTTAGGGAGGACTTGTATTATAGGCTCAGTACTGTACCCATATATGTCCCGCCATTAAGAGAAAGAGGTCAGGATATTGATTTACTCTTCAGAAAATTTGCATCAGATTTTTCTGAAAGGTATCGGGTCAAGCCTATTACCTTAACAGAGGACGCAAAGGTCCTTCTGCTTAAATATCGATTCCCAGGAAATATTCGACAGCTCAAGAATTTGGTAGAGCAGATATCAGTCCTTTCTACTGATGAGAAAAGTATTGACTCGCAACAATTAGCAAATTATTTACCTAGCCAAAACACTAGTCTGCCAGCATTGTATAAAAACCAAGATAAAGAAGGACTTTCGGAGCGCGATTTGTTATATAAAGTTCTTTTTGATATGAAAAAGGACATGAATGAATTAAAGAAGTTTGTTCTTAAAGTTCTTAAAAGTGACAGTCCGAATAAGGAGATAATTGCTGATCATAGCGAGTTATTTGATGATTTAGAAACAACAAGTATAATACCGCGCCCTGCCTATGATGAACCTGTCTTGCTAAATGTTAAAGGCACAACGAATAGTTCAGATATTTATGATGCAAGTGAAGAACAAGATGACATACAGGATATAACACATGAAACTGAAGAAGATGAATCTTTATCTTTAGAAAAGAAAGAAAAGGAATTGATCATAAAGGCATTGAACAAGAATAATAATAAAAGAAAATATGCTGCGTTGGATTTGGGCATTTCTGAAAGAACACTTTATAGAAAAATTAAGCAGTATGAACTGGAAGATTTATAGACTAAATTGTGCAATATTAATCATTCCAGCCTTAGCCTTACTATCCGGTTGTGGGGTTTATTCATTCACAGGAGTAGCTATTACGGCAGAAACAATCTCTATCCAGACTTTTTATAATGATGCTGAAGGTGGACCTCCTGATCTTTCTCAAACTTTCACTAATAAAATGAGAGATTATTATCAGCAAAATACAAATCTCACTTTAGTAAACGAAGATGGCGAACTTCAGCTAGAAGGTGCAGTGACGGGATACCGTCTCACCCCTGTTGCTCCAACTGCTGGAAGAAATAATGAATCTGGTCTATCAGCACTCACAAGATTAACCATCACAGTTAAAGCCAGTTATGTTAATACTAAGGACGATACATTTAATTTTGAGAATAAAAGTTTCTCTTTTTATTCGGACTATGATAGTAATCAAAACCTTACTACAGTTGAAAATCAGCTGATTGAGGAGATATATGATCAGATAATTTTGGATATATTCAATGCCTCGGTTGCCAATTGGTAAAAATTGATATATTTTTACTCTCTTGCACTTGACACTAGTTTGTAAATAAACCGCTTTGAACAAACAAAAATTTAATAGCTTACTAAAGAATTACAGCAGTATCTCCGAAGAAGATCTTCAGGGTTTACAAGATTTAGCAAATTCCTTTCCTTACAGCCAGATACTTCATACACTGGTTGCGAAGGCAAATCATAACGCTAAAACTAAAAATGCAGCTAGTGCCTTAAACAGAGCTGCAATGTATGCAACTGATCGTCAGCTATTAAAGTCTATAATACTTGAGTCAGCTGAGCCAATAATAACTGAACCGGAGCCAATAATCGTTAAAAGCGAAACATCAAAGACTAAAAAGGAAGACGCTTCAATCAAAATCAATCAAACGAAGCAAGTCTATATATCTGTTTCAACAGATTCATTTTCCCAACCGTCAGACCTTTTGAGAAATGAGATTTGGTTGGACTTGAAGCATTTAAAAGAAAGTAAAGCAAATTATCTTGATTGGCTGGAAAAAGAT
>CAYGNU010000409.1:0-4618 GCA_964351175.1 uncultured Roseivirgaceae bacterium
CTTATTTTGCTATTACTCTGCTATTTCTGTTGCTAATTCGTTTCTACTTCCTTTGGAACATGCTGATATACAGTAAGTTAAATTAATATCAAATATTCTGCATTGGGAAGTGACAAACTAACACAAACAGAAAGCACCAGCAAATCTCCCCTTCTTGACTCAATTTAATTGAAATGTCTATGATTCGTTTTGATGCAAGCCATTGTTTCATTTTTGAATAATGAATAAAGAGGTTTGTATGATTTTTTAATAATCAGCGATCAAAGACTCGTAAGGTATTTTCAGTTTATCATGAAGATTACGGATCATTCTAAGAGTCAGTTTCCTTTTACGACTGAAAATTTCGGAGACACGGCTTTTATATCCAAGTATCTGGGCTAAATCTTTATTATCCATGTTCATTTGTTCCATCCTGAATTTAATCGCTTCAATAGGGTCGGGAGCCTCAATTGGATAATGTTCATCCTCATACTTTTCAATCAGGATGGACAGTACTTCGGCTTCGTCACCTTTTTTTGAATTGGCAGGTGCATGGAAAATGTCTTCAAGCCTTTTTAGGGCCTGGTTATAATCTTTTTCTGTTTTTATTGCTTTTATATCCATACGCTTAAAATGTATTTGCATCTATATTGTCATAATCACTATGTGTTCCAATAAATCTAATAAATACCCATCCGCGTTTATAGTTAATGTCGGTGACCAGCCGGTATCTATTACCACAAATATCAAAAACTGCTCTTCCGTTCTTCAAGATGCTTGCTTTTGCATATGCTGCTTTGATGTCAGCGGGACTGGCCCAGATTGCTTTTGATGCTTCTTTATACCAGGTTTTTAACTGTTGCTCTGAGTCATTATGTTTTTCCCAAAATTCACGAAGTATCTTTTTAGCAATAACCCTCATTTACTTCTAAATTCTATTCAAAGATAATGAAAAGTTCCCAATTTGGTAACTTTTGTTAAATTTATATTGAACGGCTAATTAAATCACATCGGAAACTATGTTGGGATAATGTAGTTTATTCAGGCAACAATACTTTGTTACTTTATGTCTCTCAGCTGGCGCCAAGCTATGGTGTGACAAACAGTTAGATTCACCTATTTAGTTTAAATGGCCTGCTGTCCAGATCAAGGAGGATTAACGCACCACGTTGCCGATACCACTCGATCTTGGCTTCCAAAATTTCAACATCCATTTCACCTGACTTTCCGTAATAATTGCTGGCGCTGCTATACCTCCCAAATTTAGGTTCTAACACTAAGCCTTTTTCTAAACTTATTTATGCGGCACATTTTACAAGAAAGAAATGCATTTCTGTTAATTCATCTCTTCTTTGAAAGTTTCAGTATTGAAGGGAAATATCATATCTTAGAACAGAAGGATTTACCTTGCACAGCTCGTTATGAAGCATTTTACTCAAAGATATGAGCGGGTGAATTTCTTCAGGAAGTAGATGATGGACTTAAAACTGGAGTAAGCGGCGACTTTCTCGCAATGGACATCCGACAAGCGCTTTTCCACCTGGGCGAGATCACAGGAAAAGTGACCACCGACGACCTTTTAGGGAACCTTTTCTCTAGGATTTGTATTGGAAAATAGCATTTTATAAAGTGCAATAAGTAATAAAAAATGCACATTATAATATGCAATATACTATTTTTTAGTATGTTTGTATCATGATACATTTACTTGAACAATCCGAAAACATTGTAAACCGAACCTCCTTAAACTTTAAAAGGTACTTATTTGAACATATTAAGTGGAATAACCGTCTAATAGGCATTAAAGGGGCAAGAGGTACAGGTAAAACAACCATGCTCCTTCAATGGTTGAAAGAACAAGGTTTACCATCGATAAAAGCGGCTTATTTTTCACTGGATGATTTATATTTCACCACTCATTCACTTAAAGAAACAGCTGTTAATTTTTATAAGCTAGGGGGCAAAATTCTTATTCTGGATGAAGTGCACAAATACAAATCATGGTCAACAGAAATCAAGAATCTTTATGATTTTTACCCTGATCTCAAGATAATTTTTACCGGCTCATCTATCATCGATATTTCCAGGCAAGAAGGTGACTTGAGTAGAAGAGCTTTGATTTATGAATTGCCCGGCCTTTCTTTTCGGGAATATTTATTGTTGAAGGAAAACATCCAACTTCCTACAGTGCAGTTGCAGACATTGTTGAACAATGCCGATTCAATAAAGAAGACGATTCCAAAAAGTTTTAGACCCTTTGAATATTTTGGAGAATATTTGAACAAAGGATACTATCCCTTTGCATTGGATGATTCAGAGTCATTCCATCAACTTCTCAATCAGTTGGTTAGAACGATTGTAGAATATGACATGGCAGAATTAAAAGATTTTGACATCAGGAATGCAAAAAAAATACTTCAACTAATATATCTTATTGCCCAACAAGTGCCCTTCAAACCTAACTTATCCGCATTAGCGGAAAAGTCAAATATCCACCGAAACACTTTAAATAGTTATTTACATTATCTGGAACAGGCAAGAATTATTACCCTGCTTCATCCAAAAGGAAGAAGCGTTGCTGTATTGCAAAAACCCGAAAAAATATACCTGAACAATACCAATTTGCAATTTGCATTTGCGGAAGGAAATATTGAAAAGGGTGCTGTCAGAGAAACTTTCTTTTTATCACAATTACATCCCATTTTTAAAATAAATATGCCTAAAAAGGGAGATTTTATAGTAGCTAATAAATATACATTCGAGATAGGCGGAAAAGGAAAGAACAACGCGCAGCTAAAAGGAATCAAAAATGCCTGGCTTGTAAAAGATGATATTGAAATTCCGGTCGCCGGAGTTATTCCTTTATGGGTGTTTGGCCTTTTATATTAGGTTATTCTTGTCCCTGTTTTGTGCCACAAATATGGTAATGCAGTTATTTAGATGTACTTTACTTGCTGTATCGGGAAGTAGGTGTTTATTTTTTCTTTGAAAAGAAACGAAATTCCTTGACTAAACTTTCGTCCCGCTATCCCCTCCAATCTTTTTGCTGCGCAAAAAGGATTTCCGGTCCTATCGGGTTTAGGTTGGAGCTGTTGTGCCGTTGATACGAGTTGAGATAATTCGGGTTTCGCTTTGAGGGCCTAGAGTTTTAGGTTTTGTTATCAAGAGCTGTTAATTTACAGTGTTGTCATCAACCTCATCCCAAAAATCGAATTCATGTATGATCGTTATTTTATGACCTGCCTTGTATGACTTCAGCTAAATGTTTACCACTTTAGGGATAAAGTTAAGCAACACCGTTTTCCATTATACTACATAGTAGAGGTGTGGTAATGTTCGGAAGATCATTTTTTTCTATAAATAATTGTTAATGAAAAGATAAAACAACATTAATTAATCAATTACATTTGCTTTTCTCGACAAAAATAAGTTCCTTAACGTAACAATTGACAACTTCCATTATGATTAAATTTTTACTATCAATTACTTTTCTTTTTTGCTTTCAATTAGTTAGCTCTCAGTTGACATATCAGTCCATGCCCGGAATTGGTTCCGTTTGGGTTGAAGAGCGAATCGGTGAGTTTGGTTAGTTTCAAAATGGAAAGTAATGGAAAGTTACCAAGGATACTTTATTAAATGGAAAGAATTATTTCAAAATATTGTCCTTTCCAGATAGCAATATGATTGATTCTAGCTTTTTTCGGGAGATATACTTCCTAAGAGAAGACACTCTAAATAAAAAGGTATATATCTACAAAAATGGCTTCTCTTCCGAAAGAATACTATATGATTTTTCATTTGGTCTGAATGACACAATAAAGAATAATTGGTATAGATACTATAATGGTTTTTATGTTGGTAAAATTGATTCAACATTAATAAAGTCAAATTGGCACAGGGTGTTGATTTTCACTGATGGGGCATCTAATTTTGCACCTATTATCGAGGGAATAGGCAGTTTAGCAGGGCATCAAGGCACGCCATGGTTTTTTGAAGGAGGTAATAATTTAATTTGTCATTTAAGAGGAATCCCTATTACTCCCTATTATACTTCAACAGGTAGAATCTGCAAACTATTTAATTACACAGGAATAGTCAATCATAAAAATAACGCTGATGTTAAAATCATCGGAGTGCCTGTTAGGTCGGCATCAAAACTTATTCTTAATTCCAAAAATGAATTTATATCGAATTTCAAATTATATGATTCCAGAGGAATAATGAATTATGATTCAGGGATTTTAAAGGTGCATGAAGTGAGTCTGAACGGATTAGTATCTACTAAAGGGTTTTACTACTATTTAATTGAAACAACTGGCGGAAAGCTATCAACTGGAAAATTAATTTACTAATTATGAAAAATATTTATCGTTTTACTTTTTGCTTATTGCTTTTTGTAAGTACTAGTGTATTTTCACAAACTTGGACAAATATTGGCCCGACTACAATTCCTGATAATATTCGTGCTGGCTCTGGTATAGGCACAGGACGTGTAAATGTCATTGAATTTCATCCTGATTACAACGGTTCAACAAATCAAATAGTTTTATGTGGCACATCTGCTGGAGGAGTATGGAAGACAACAAATAATGGAGATAATTGGACTAGATCTATAACCAACACAGTACCTTGCTGGTCC
>CAYGNU010000410.1:0-4607 GCA_964351175.1 uncultured Roseivirgaceae bacterium
AATGTAGATTTTTATTTATTTTACGCAAACAGTAAAATTATTTTTTTATCCTTCTTTTGAAGGTATTGTCACATTCGTGTCAGTTATACCGGCAATTCGATAAGCCTGATGGATACTTGCATTAATTTCATACCCCACTAATAAAACAACACTTAAAATTTGCTGCCAAATCATTAATGCCAATAGAAAGCCTAAAGATCCATATAACTTGTTATGGGTAGCAAAATTTGAAACGTAAAATGAAAATCCGTAGGATACTGCTATGCATAAAATAGTAGCAATTAATGACCCTATTGAGAAAAATCGCCAGTTATAGTGGACGGCAGGACCGAAATAATACATGAATGAGATTGCCAAAAAGAAGACGCCAAATATTACCACAAATCGTAATATAAAGAATAAATAAACATAATAGGCATCTATATTGAACCACTCTAAATCAACTAAAAAATCCAAGACAATATTTCCTATAACAAGCAAGAGAACAGCTAAAATAAGACTAAAAGCCAACATAAATGTTAACCCTGTGGCCACTAATCTCATTTTAAAAAAACCTCTTTTTTCAACCGTTTTGTAAACAGCATTAAAAGCTTGCATCAAGGAAAGCATTCCGTTGGTAGCCAGAAATAATGAAAATAGGGCTCCAAAAGTTAAAAGACCACCACGTGTCCTACTTACAATATCTTCTACTGTAGGCTTTATTGTGTCAAACATTGCCTGCGGCATTAATTCCTCAATGAAAGCTAAAATACTTTCCCTACTAACTTCTGGTATAAACTCATGGATATAAGGGGTAAGCGTAAATAGAAAAATGATAGCAGGAAATATTGCTAATGCAAAGTTAAAGGCAACTGCATTGGCTCTATCCAAAATTTCATCTTTGGTTATTTTCTGAATAAACACCTTGATAATCTCATAAAGAGTAAGGTCCTCATACTTTTTTATTTTAAACCCTTGGAGGAAATCAATCAACCGAATATAAACTCCCGACTTTAGAACAAAATCTACTATTTTATTTTTCATCGAAAAAAGAATTTAAAACATCAGCCATTACTTCAGGCATTCTACAAGGTCTGTTAGACTTCATATTCACAAAGACTAACAAAGTTTCTCCAGAATGGATAAGTTTACCTGCCTCGTTCTCAATTTCGTATAGAAATTTGATCTTTACCGCTGGCTTTTCAATTATTTTCGTTCTTACGGTAAGATTTTCGTCATACAGGGCTGGCACATGATATTTTGAATGATTTTCTAATACTGGCATCATAACCCCAGACTCTTCCAGTTCTTTGTAAGTCAATCCAAGACTGCGTAAACTCTCTACTCTTGCTATCTCATAAAACCGAGCATAGTTACCATAGTACACATACCCCATTTGGTCTGTATCAGCGTATCTTACTCTTATTTTGGTTTCGTGCTGAAACATTAGTTTTTACTCATTCTTGCCTTGCGTTGCTCTATTGACAACTGGCGTTGATATTTGCTCGCGTTATTAAGATGCTCTCTTAAAGTCTCTGCAAAATTATGATAGCCAGAAAAATCTTCCTTTGCGCACATATAAAGATAGTTATGCTGTTTGTAATCCAAAACTGCATCTATGGCACGTATAGGCGGCATGTTTATAGGTCCAGGAGGCAAGCCTGCATATTTATAGGTATTGTAAGGAGAATCAATTTCCTTATGAATGTTCAATACTCTTTTTAAAGAAAAATCTCCCGAAGCAAAAACCAAGGTAGGATCAGCTTGTAAAGCAATACCCTTTTTAATTCTATTTATATATAGTCCAGCAATAATGTTACTTTCATCTTTCTTAACACTTTCTGCATTTACTATTGAGGCTAAAGTGACCACCTCTAAAGGTGACATTCCTATATCTGCCGCTTTAAGTTTTCTCTCTTCACTCCAGAAATTATTGAATTCGTAATACATACGCTCCATCAAATCTTCACCACTAATGTTATAATACATCTCATAGGTATTAGGAACAAACATTGCAATGATATTATAGTCGTTAAACTCATCACTCTTATTAATAAATGAGTCCAAAGCCTTATTGAATTCTTCCTCCGACATAGCCAGATTAGCGGTTAGTCGCTCAGCCAATTGTTCTTTTAATCGAATATTGTTAAAAGTAACTTTCACTGGAGTTTGAATACCCGCTCGAAGCATTCTAATAACTTCCAGATTATTCATATTCGATTTGATCAAATACCTCCCTGACTTAATAGCTTTATCATAGTCCATCAATCGTGATAAGAAGCTGAAAGATATTAGATCATTAACATAGTGATCGTCATATAGCTTGTTTTGCAAAGATTTAAATGTTTCATTTTTCTCTATCACTAACACTCTACTTTCAGCCTCTACCTGAAAATTGGCAGAGAATAACATTTGATATCCATAGAAGGAAAACGATGACAGTAGAATAGTAAACACCAACATAAAGATGACTACGTACTTTCTTTCTTTCATAAACTCTTGAAATGATTAAGGCGCAAAGATATTCTGATTTAATTACTTTGGAACATTAACTGGCGATTAAAGCAAAATGAGCGTGGTTAAATTGACTTGTTTCAAGTTGTAGCCATTTATTTAATTAACTTTGTTAAAAGTAAATTGAATGTAAATGCCTGCAGAACTTGTAAAACTTTATAAAGAAAATCCAGAAAGAGACAAAATTGAGGACATTGTTAGGGGCTTGAAAGATGGAGGGGTCATCATCTATCCTACGGATACCATATATGGCATAGGCTGCGATTTGTATAATCGAAAAGCGGTGGAAAGAGTGTGCAAAATCAAAGGAATTAAACCGAAAAACTTCAATTTGTCCTTTATATGCAGCGACATGAGTCAGATATCGGAATATGTCAAGCGCATAGACACTCCTGTTTTCAAAATTCTCAAGAAAGCACTTCCAGGACCTTTTACCTTTATTTTAGAATCTAGTAGTAAAGTGCCCAAAGTACTGGACATCAATAAAAAAACCATTGGCGTGAGAATTCCAGATAATAACATCCCCACCATGATTGTTGAGATGCTGGGTAATCCTCTGGTCACAACATCTATTAAAGATGATGATGATATTCTAGAATACACTACTGACCCTGAAGTAATATATGAAGACTACAAACACCTTGTGGATGTAATTATTGATGGTGGTGCCGGAGGTAATATTCCATCTACAATTGTGGACTGTACCGTAGCGCCTGTTGAAGTGATTAGAGAGGGGTTAGGAAATATTTTTGATTATGTCTAAAACTGTTTTAGTAGAAGCTCAATACCTCCCCCCCATCGAGTTTTTCTGCGCCATTCTAGATGCTAAGGATATCCTAATTGAAGCAGAAGAACATTACATAAAACAGACCTATCGAAACCGCTGCTACATTAAAGGAGCAAACAAAATATTGCCATTATCTATCCCCGTGATCAATGGAAATAAAAAAATATTGATAAAAGACATTAAAATTGACCACGAACAAAGATGGGCTGCCGAACATTGGCGATCAATTCAATCAGCTTATGGGAAGGCACCATACTATGAGTTTTTTGCTGATTATTTTGATAGAGAACTCCACAAAAAACAAAAATTCCTTATCGACCTCAATCAAAATATACTGACAATATGTCTTAAGCTTTTAAAGCTTGAAAAACCAGTCGGCAGGACAAAAGCTTATCATAAAGACACTGAAGGCAATATTTTAGACTTACGAGGAATAATTTCTCCTAAGGAAGATTACACAAAACGGCAGATTTATCATCCGGTAGAATACATTCAAGTATTTGGCAAAGACTTTGCAGCCAATTTAAGCGTTATTGATTTATTAATGAATGAAGGTCCCAATGCACTCACGATTGTTACCAAATCATTAGTAGCAGAATGAACAATTAAATTTCTTATTCCGTTTTAATTGAATAATTACTGTTTGGTTATGGTAATTATTTTTAAGAAATCATACATTTACGTAGACACCATAATTGCTTAACTATGGAAGCAAAATTTTCAAATCGAGTAAAAGAAGTTATTTCACTAAGTCGCGAGGAAGCACTCAGACTAGGACATGACTATATAGGAACCGAACACTTACTTCTGGGTATGATTCGTGAAGGAGAAGGAGTAGCTGTTGGCCTATTAAAGAAATTGGGTATATCGCTAGAAGAGTTAAGAGGGGCAGTGGAGAAAGTATCCAAGGGTACAGCATCACCAGATGTAAAAAATCTTGCTAATATTCCTCTAACTAGGCAGTCTGAGAAAGTACTGAAAATAACCTATCTAGAAGCTAAAATATTCAAAAGTCAATTAATAGGAACTGAGCACTTACTACTTTCTATACTTAGAGATGAGGACAACATCGCTACTCAAATTTTAGAAAAATTTGATGTGAGCTATGATGTAGTCAAAGAGCTGTTGGAATATCAAACCGATAATCCATTAGCGTCATCAGATACAGACGATCCAGACGATGATTCTTCTAAGATATTTGGCGGTGGAAGCCAAGGTAATGCAGGCAAGGAGAAAAAAGGTGGCGAAAAATCCAGAACACCTGTTTTAGATAACTTTGGCCGCGATCTTACCAAATTAGCTGAAGAAGATAAATTAGATCCTATTG
>CAYGNU010000411.1:0-4598 GCA_964351175.1 uncultured Roseivirgaceae bacterium
TACTTGATTTAGTGCAGTTTTCATAAAATTGGTCGTGCTTACACCTGGTATTTCTATTGGGTATTGAAAAGCGAGAAATACGCCTTCTCTGGCACGCTCTTCAGCAGCCATCTCCAATAAATCCTTATCTAAGAATTCAACACTACCTTTTGTGACTTCATAGTCTTCTCTACCCGCAAGTACAGAAGCTAACGTGCTTTTCCCAGAACCATTTGGCCCCATGATAGCATGGATTTCACCTGCTTTTACTTCTAGGTTAATTCCTTTTAAAATTTCCTTATCCTCTATTGAGGCATGTAAGTCTTTTATTTTTAACATTCGAATGAATTGTTAATTGTTATTTGAAAAATTGTTAATTGATTTTATCCAACGGATCCTTCGAGAGTAAGTGCCAGTAGTTTTTGAGCTTCTACAGCAAACTCCATTGGTAGTTGATTCAGCACCTCCTTGCAATAACCATTTACAATTAATGCAACTGCACTTTCTTCGTCAATACCTCGTTGAGTACAATAGAAAATCTGATCTTCTCCTATTTTTGAAGTTGTCGCTTCATGCTCTACTTGAGCAGTACTATTTTCAATGTCAATGTAAGGGAAGGTATGGGCACCACATTGATTTCCCATTAACAATGAGTCACATTGCGAGAAGTTTCTAGCACCTTCAGCACGCTTCATCACATGCACTTGTCCTCGATAGCTATTTTGAGAGTGCCCCGCTGATACACCTTTCGAAACGATTCTTGATTTGGTATTTTTACCAATATGAATCATTTTAGTTCCAGTATCAGCTTGCTGATAATTATTCGTTACTGCTACAGAGTAAAATTCTCCAATAGAATTATCACCTTTCAAAATACAAGATGGATACTTCCAAGTTACAGCCGAACCTGTTTCCACTTGAGTCCACGAAATTTTTGAATTATCTCCAGCGCAAATGCCCCTTTTAGTTACAAAGTTGTAAATACCACCTTTACCATTTTTGTCACCTGGATACCAGTTCTGAACAGTAGAGTATTTAACCTCTGCATCTTTGGATGCATAAATTTCAACTACGGCAGCATGCAGCTGATTCTCGTCCCTTTGAGGAGCAGTACAACCTTCAAGATAGCTCACATAAGACGCATCATCAGCTATAATCAATGTTCTTTCGAACTGTCCAGTATTGGCTGCATTAATTCTGAAGTAGGTAGATAATTCCATTGGACATCTAACACCTTTCGGAATATAGCAGAATGACCCATCAGAGAATACAGCGGAATTAAGCGCTGCAAAGTAGTTGTCTCCTGTTGGTACTACTGATCCTAAATATTTTTTTACAAGTTCAGGGTGTTCTTTCACTGCTTCACTAAATGAACAGAATATCACGCCAAGCTCGCCTAATTTATCTTTAAATGTGGTAGCAACAGAAACACTGTCTATGACAGCATCTACAGCTACACCAGTCAATCTCTTTTGTTCCTCAAGAGAAATACCTAATTTTTTAAATGTCTCTCTTAATTCAGGATCTACATCATCAAGGCTATCAAGTTGCTGCTTCTTTTTTGGTGCAGAATAATAAATTATATCTTGATAATCTACCGCAGGGTAGTCGACATTCGGCCATTTTGGCTCTTTCATGGTCTGCCATTTTTTGAAGGCATCAAGCCTCCATTTTAGCAACCATTCAGGCTCTTCTTTTTTAGCAGAAATAAAACGAACAGTATCCTCAGTTAACCCTTTCGGAGCCTGATCAGATTCTATATCAATACTCCAACCGTGTTCATACTCCTTGGAGGTAAATTCTTCTAAAATTTGATTGTCTTTACTCATATGGATTATTTAGACTAATTTCAAATTGCATTGCAAATGTACAACAAAATTCATGGAAGGATGTTCCCGTTATTCAATTTTTTGGATAGATATTTCCTATATATCTATAGGATAGACTTATTTAGTTTTAAGTAAGACTTATGTGTCTGTTTATACTCTCCTCCAGAGAAATCATGGTATCAGTCCTAACAATTCCATCTACTTTTTGTATTTTATCATGCAGCAAATCTTTTAAATGCTGAGTGTCCTTACAGTGAATCCGGGCAAACATACTGTAGTTACCTGTTGTGTAGTGGACGTTTATGATCTCAGGTATTTCTTTAAGTTGTCTGATAACATCATCGTACAGTTCACTTTTTGCAAGAAAGATTCCAATGAAAGCGGTGATATCATAACCAAGCTTTACTGGATCAATTTCTAAAGTAGTTCCAGTGACAATTCCAGCATCCTCTAACTTTTTCATTCTAACATGAACCGTTCCGCCTGAAACAAATGCCTGTTTGGCCACCTCAGTGTATGGTTTCTTGGCATTTTTCATTAGGATTTCAAGGATTTTAAGATCTACATTATCAATTTCGAAATTTAAGGGCATATTTTTAGGGTTGAATTATTAATATCGTAATACTAATATAATAAAATTAAAAATAATGTAAATATTTATCCTAATATTTGATAAAATTTGAATAAAAGAATCATTTTGCTATATTTGAAACATCAAAAACAATGTAGGGTGTTGAAATTGGCAAACAAGCCCTCCTGTCTCGGGGGTGAGGAAATCGGGATAAACGTCATATAATGGGTTGACCACTAGTGTTTCTATGTATGATAGCTAACCACCTCCTGGAGGTTCGAGTCCTTCTCCTACAGCAAATGCGTTTAAGTTTAATAGGTTAAAGAGCGATTCCAGTGGAGTCGCTCTTTTTTTTGTTGAGATTCTTGAATAAATCTGTGTAGGCTTTTTAATCTTTTTAATCAGTGTTTCAAGGGTTTTAAGATCTGCATTATCAATTTTGAAATTTAAACGCATATTTTTAGGGTTGAATTATTAATATCGTAATACCAATATGGTAAAATTTAAAATAGTGTAAATATTGATCCTAATATTTGATAAAATTTTAATAAAAGAATCATTTTGCTACATTTGAAACATCAAAAACAATGTAGGGTGTTGAAATTGGCAAACAAGCCCTCCTGTCTCGGGGGTGAGGAAATCGGGATAAACGTCATATAATGGGTTGACCACTAGTGTTTCTATGTATGATAGCTAACCACCTCCTGGAGGTTCGAGTCCTTCTCCTACAGCAAATGCGTTTAAGTTTAATAGGTTAAAGAGCGGTTCCAGTGGAGTCGCTCTTTTTTTATTTGTTGAGATTCTAGAATAAATCTATCTTTATCCATTTGGAAAACGATTGAATTAACGATGACTGAATTTACTTGGACAAAGAGGTACCCTAAGGGTGTCCCTGCTGAAATAGAGGAGTTGAAACACAATTCCCTTGTAGAGATGTTTGAAGAATGTTTTGATAAATATGCAAATCAAGATGCCTTCGAAAATATGGGTATAGCACTTACCTACAATGAAGTGGATATCCTCTCAATGAATTTCGCTTCATATCTTCAGAATAGTTGTGGACTTAAAAAAGGAGATACTATTGCCATCCAAATGCCGAATTGCTTACAATACCCTATTGTTTTAATAGGAGCATTGCGTGCTGGGTTGAAAGTAGTGAATACCAATCCTCTTTACATGCCAAGAGAAATGGAGCATCAGTTTAAGGATGCTGAAGTTAAGGCCATTGTAATAGTAGAGAATTTTGCTTGCAACCTTGAAAAGATTATCAAGAATACTCAAATAGAACATGTTATTGTTACTGGTCTGGGCGATCTGCTGGGTGGGCTTAAAGGTTCAATTGTAAACTTTGTAGTGAAATACATCAAAAAGATGGTTCCAGCTTACAACTTGCCTCAAGCAGTTAAATTTAATGACGCGCTCAAAAAGGGTAGTAAAGCTCAACTTATAAAACCTGAACTGAATTTGGAGGATTGTGCATTCCTACAGTATACTGGCGGAACCACTGGCGTTTCTAAAGGTGCAATGCTCTCACATAAAAACGTACTTTCTCACACTGAGCAGATTATTTTATGGTTTGATCCTTTGTTAGAAGTTGGGAAGACTGAGACAATGATTACAGCTATTCCATTGTACCACATATTTGCATTAACTGTTAATGGTGTCTTTATGATGAAAATAGGGGCCAAGAATGTTCTTATTACCAATCCTAGAGATATGAAGGCCTTTATTGGTGAACTGAAGAAACAGAAGTTTACACTAATGACTGGGGTCAACACACTTTTTAATGGATTGCTTAGTCAAGCAGATTTTAAAGATGTTGACTTCAGCAGACTTAAATCCACTATAGGAGGAGGTATGGCTGTTCAAGATTTTGTGGCTGCGAAGTGGCAAGAGGTAACAGGAACTGCATTAGTAGAAGGGTATGGGTTGAGTGAAACTTCTCCTGTATTATCATGTAATCCATTGGATGGAACTCATAAAAGAGGTTCTATAGGACTACCTACTCCAAGTACGGAGATGGCTATTTTTGATGAAGAAGGCATTCAGGTAGCACAAGGTGAAGTAGGAGAGATTTGCGCAAGAGGTCCTCAAGTCATGAGCGGCTATTTGAATAAGGATAATTCTCAGGTGTTTTTTCCAGATGGCTGGTTTAGAACTGGTGATATGGGCATCATGGATGAAGAAGGGTTCTTCAAAATTGTAGATAGAAAGAAAGA
>CAYGNU010000412.1:0-4585 GCA_964351175.1 uncultured Roseivirgaceae bacterium
AAACAGAAACAATGAAAAAACTACAGCATTTTATTGAAAAATACGCATTTGGCGTGTGCACGAGAATAGGCGAGAAATTGGGATTGGCTACCACAAGCATTCGGATGTTTTTTATCTATGCTTCCTTTTTAACCTTTGGATCTCCAGTGATTATATATCTCGCTTTGGCTTTCGTTATCAACATAAGAAAGCACCTAAGAAGAAGGAATAATTCTGTCTGGTATTATTAAACTGGCAAATCCTTGAATTTTCTAATGCCTCTCACAAAATAGTGGTAGACTATGGATCTTTTATATATTGGAGGTGCAGCACCTCCCACCACTCTTTTCTTAATTCTTAGTCTTTTCCTATAGTTTTCAGGAAGATCGACTAAAAAATGAATGTGAGCTCTTAATACAGCAATTCCATCTGCAAAACTGTCAAAAACCATAAATTTTACAGCAGCTATAATATCAAGTACTAGTCTTACTGGAAACTTAAGAAAGAGCTCCCAAGTTTTATAATTTTTATATAAAAGTGCCAATCCGTTTCTGAAATTCAGATACGTTTTCCTAGGATTAGATTTGTGTAATGTTCCGCCTCCAACGTGATAAACGGTGCTATTACCATTGTACATTACCTTAAGGCCGGCATTATTCAAACGCCAGCATAGGTCGATTTCTTCCATATGTGCGAAGAAGTCTTCATCTAGCTTTTGGTGCTCAAAATATGCGCTCGATCTCAGGAAGATACAAGCACCAGATGCCCAAAAAATTCTTTGAACATCATCAAATTGACCACTATCCTTTTCAAGCGTTAAAAATAGGCGACCTCTGCAAAATGGATAGCCTAGGGTATCGATAAATCCACCTCCAGCACCTGCATATTCAAATTTATCCTTGTTTTTTTGATCTAATATTTTTGGTTGTACCGCTGCAATTAAAGGATCATGATTCATCATGTCAATGATCGGTTCTGTCCAATTAGGGGTGACTTCAACATCAGAGTTTAAAAGAACAAAGTATTCAGCGTTTATTTGAGCCAGGCCCAAATTGTAGCCTCGGCTATAGCCGCCATTCTCATCTAAAGCAACGATGTTAACTTCAGGGTAATTTTCCTTAAGGAAAATCAAAGAATCATCCGTAGATAAATTGTCAATAACCCAAACACTGCCCTTAGGGCTGTATTTAATAACAGAAGGCAAAAAGTTCTTTAAGTGCTCTTTACCATTATAATTTAGGATAGCAACGGCAATTTTATCCATTAAAACATCCCGCCAAGATCTAGACCTGGAATATTTGGGAGCATTCCATCAGTGGCTTTTTTTACATGTTCTTTAGCAAGAATTTCTACTTCTGCATTTGACTTGTTTATGGCTCCAATGATAAGATCCTGAAGCATTTCTTTGTCTTCAGGTTTTAATAATAAGGTGTCAATTTCAAGATTAATTACCTCTTTCTTTCCGTTCACTGTGGCATGAACCATACCACCTCCAGCATCAGCAGTTGCCTTAATATTAACCAAATTGTCTTGGGCTTCTTTGATTTTGGCTTGCACCTCTTTCATTTTACCCATCATTTTCATCATGTCGAACATAGATCGAATGTTTTTAATTGGGATGCAAAACTACCCTAAACCTTGAAGAAATGCATTCAGAAAAGAAACAAAAGATATTAATTGATAGAAGTTATCTTCTCAATAACACAAAGGACCCATTCTTTTTAATTTCTCTGCCGGCTAAATCAATGACTTCAAGGTTGAATATGTAAGTTCCTTCAGCCTGAGGCTTTGAATTATATTCTCCGTTCCAGCCATTAGAAGGGTCATTTGTTTTAAATATCATTTCACCCCATCTATTAAATATTTGCAAGGAATAATCCACTATGAATTGGCCTCTTACCATAAAAGTATCATTGCTATTATTGCCATCAGGTGTAAATGCTGTTGGGTAGTGGATATTGTTAGGCTTAATGACTGTGAAGATGTTTGATGCCGAGGATGGTAAAGCGCCATTATTTGGATTAGCAATAACTCTGTAAGATACAATCTGCTGACTGCTATTGTTTTCGGTTTCTATAAACTCCGAAATGCCTGATGTGCTAACACCAGTGGCAGCGCCTTGGTAATACTTTTCAATCGTATAATTATTTATCCCATTGATATAACCTTCATAATCATCCCAATCTAAGGATATCGTATTGTCAGCTTGTATTGAACCTTGAAGAAAAATAGAACATGCTATAATACCATCAGAGTTGCTGTTATCGCATTGATCAATTACACTAATGGTATAACATGGGGAAACTTCATTGCCATTAGCTATTGAATCAGTAAAAACAAATGTATTAGTGGCAGCAAACTCACGGCCATTTTTAATAATACTGTATTCTTTAGCAACTACGTTGTTCGGCTCCAACCATTCAAGAGAAATACTACCATCATCATTAACAGAAATGGCGATATCATCAACTGGGTTTGGAGTAAGTGTGCTTGTTCCTACGCCACATTGTTCATTAGACTTTGAAATGCCTCCATTGAAGTTGGCGGTTAGGAAATAGCAATAATTAGTATTGCAGGTCACATCTTGATCACTATAAAACCTGTCATTCTCGGATACTGATTGAAAAGGGTTGGTGGTTGTGCTTCCAGTTCCATCAGTGATTTTTCTTGCGATATTGAATTGGCCAACAGGAGAGGTTGTATTCCAGTTAATGTCATTTGAACCATCTTCAATAGAGAGAGACAGGTTAATACTGCAAATAGTGTTTGAATAGCTGGAATTATTGGTACATAAGTCTAGCGATGCAATTCTGAAGCAATAAAAGTCAGCTGCCAAATTTAAGTTTCTTATGGTGTCTCTTGATGTGCTATTATCTAATTGTTTTAAGAAGTTGAAGTTTCCTGTGCCATTTGGTTGAACCTCTAATCTGTAAAAGACATCTTCTTCTAAATTGTAACGTAATTCTAATGAGGATTCATCAAGTACATTCAACTGAGATACTAATGAAACAGGTAGTGATATTTTAGGGGTAAAGGCATCTGTAGAAATAGCACAATTATCAAGAGCGTTAATGTCAATTCCTTGTACACTGATAGTACGAGAAGTTGAGTTAATGTAGGTGTGTTGTGTGTTTGCAGAGTTTATTGGCACATTTTGTTGACTACCATCTCCAAAATCTATTTGATATGTGTCATACTGACTATCAGTAACATCAACCTGTACTGTGTTACCCGAACAGGCATATAAATCAAAATCTGGCGCTTCTTTATCTGTAATTTCAATATTTACAAAATCTGAAGGGGTGGGGTTTGGGAATATGACTTCTAATCTGTAGTCTCCAGGTTCAGAATAAGTGTGGGTGAATGTATCTCCAGCGCCATCACCAAAGGCTATATCGCAGGTGCATGATACGCAATCGCAAGAAGGTTCTGTGATACAAATTTCAACTGTTAATCCTGCACAGCCTTTTATTTGACTAATACTAAATCTACCACCGTTACTGGAATATGGAAAACCTGTACACTGCCCGAACGAATCGATAGACACAATGGCTACCAATAAAAAAGCAATAAGGTATCGTAGAGCGTAGTTCAAATGTGGTTTAGTTGTCTTTTAAAAATTTTATTGCAGCATCAATATCTTTATACAAAACGCGATCTTCTTCAATAAACGGCACTACTGCTCTAAAATTGCTTATCAAATCTTCAAGTATCACTGACGTTTTTAAAGGTCTTCTAAAGCTAATAGCCTGTGAAGCTGTTATCAATTCAATTCCTAATATAGCATACAGGTTTTGAATAACCTTATAACTTTTTATAGCAGCATTGGCACCCATGCTTACATGATCCTCTTGACCATTAGATGACACAATAGAATCTGAAGAAGCGGGAGTACAGTATTGTTTATTCTGGCTCACTAAAGATGCAGCTGTATATTGAGGTATCATTAATCCGGAATTAATACCAGGATTTGCTACAAGGTAATTCGGTAGTTCTCGACTACCTGATATTAATTGATATGTTCTTCTTTCAGAAATGCTTCCTAATTCAGCGAGTGCCAGTGTTAAGAAGTCTAATGCTAGCGCCAGCGGTTGTCCATGAAAATTACCTGCAGATATTATTTCATCATCATCTGGAAATATATTCGGGTTATCAGTAACGCCATTAATCTCTACTTTAAAAACCTGCTGAACGTACTTAATAGCTTCAAAGCTGGCTCCATGCACCTGAGGAATGCACCTGAAAGAATAAGGGTCCTGAACATGTTTTTTTGGCTGCTTTATAATTTCACTGCTAGCTAATATAGTACTTACCTCTTTGGCAATGAACAACTGACCTTTATGGGGACGGATTTCATGAACTTTTGATTTGAAGGGCTCTATTCTACCATCAAAAGCATCAATGGATAATGCACCAATTTTATTTGCCCAATTGAATAATTTAGAAGCGTGAATTGAGGCATACAATCCGTAAGCGCTCATTAATTGGGTTCCATTGAGTAATGCAAGCCCTTCTTTGGCCCTGAACTTTATAGTATCCCAACCCATGAGAGTGTTGAGCTCACTTCCTGAATATCTCTTACCGTTATAGCTTACCTCTCCATGAC
>CAYGNU010000413.1:0-4579 GCA_964351175.1 uncultured Roseivirgaceae bacterium
CTATCTAGTGATTTCTTTAGGCTTCCAGAACCTACTGAGACATTGAAGCCTGTATATCCTGATGCATCCAAAGCTTTAAAAGAATCTTGATCCCAATTACGGCCAATTATCAGTCCATCAATGACGATTGCTTTTTTATAGAGTTCATCAATATCTTTTTGTTCTGGTATTGATTTTAAATCAATAGATGATTTTTGATTAATAGCAACATTGGCGGGAACGGAAAAACTACTCAAAAAATGCTCTGGCAAAACTGCTCCAAGAGGTAACATTTTGACAAAATCCCTTCTCTTGATTTTCATGATTGATTCGTTTATTGTTTAAAATCATCCTCCACAAAACAATCTACTATTTATAAAATTAATTTTTCTTCTAAAAATATAATGGGGCTTAAAACTTATTCGAAAGGTATATAGTATACAAACTAGAGTGAATATCAAGTTTAATTTCCTTCTCAAATTGCTTTAATATTTATTGTCGGTTATCTTAATTGCTTTATTACATTAAGGTTTCAATGAAATATTTCTCACTGCTCTTATATGTCCTCTTTTCTATAAATTTAAAAGCTCAAGATACTTTTAGAGACCCACGTGATGGTAATGAGTACAAAACAGTCAGCATAAACAATACTGTTTGGTTTGTTGATAATCTAAAGTTCGAAACGGCTACTTCTCATTGCCCCAGTCATGGTAATTCTGATGGTGATTGTGAATCAGGCAACTTCTACACCTATCAAGAATCAAGAGATGTATGTCCGGCAGGTTGGGCATTGCCAGAGCTATCTGATTGGGAAGAATTGGTAGCTGTTATGAGTGCAGACATTACCATGCATAAGTACAATTTCAAAAAACAATATCGTGTCGACCTAATGAATGCGAATCTATATGAACTCGACTATATAAAAGTGCGTCCGTTAGGAAGAGTTGAAGGTGATAGATTTTTGAAAGGGTCAATCATTGACTTTTGGACCATAGACCCAGATAAAGATGATCTAAAGTATCATATGCACATTACACCCACTACAATATCTGGTCACAGACATAAACATCATCTGGATGATAAGCCGGAGAACATAAGAAAATTTCCGATTAGATGTGTAAAACCAATGACTGATAAGATCTTATAATGACCATTAAAAGCGAAACTAAAGGCTTGGTCAATAGCAATCAAAATTTAATATTGGCAATTATTGTCCTTTCACAATTTTGCTGCACATCTCTCTGGTTTGCTGGCAATGCTGTATTAAACGAATTAGTTTTCAATTTTCAATTACCCACTACTGCACTAGGCCATCTTACTTCAGCGGTACAATTTGGTTTTATAACTGGCACTATGATTTTTGCGCTGCTAACCATTGCTGATCGCTACTCACCTTCAAAAGTATTCCTTACCTGCGCGTTAATTGGAGCATTCATCAACCTTGGTGTATTACTTCCTGATAATAACTTATGGAGCTTGATTGCGGTAAGATTCGGAACAGGCTTTTTCTTGGCAGGTATCTACCCCGTAGGGATGAAAATAGCAGCCGATCATTTTGAAAAAGGCCTTGGTAAATCGCTAGGATTTTTGGTAGGGGCACTTGTATTAGGTACAGCATTTCCTCATTTTCTAAAAAGCTTTATAAGTGTCACGGATTGGAAATCAGTAATTATGGGTACCACCACCTTGGCTGCAGCTGGTGGACTATTAATGATCACATTTGTGCCTAATGGGCCCTTCAGAAAAGCTGGACAGCAACTGGACATTTCGGCCTTCTTTAGCGTTTTTAAAAATGCCAAATTTCGCTCTGCAGCCTTCGGCTATTTCGGACACATGTGGGAGCTCTACACCTTCTGGGCATTTGTGCCTTTTATATTGATGTCATTTAATTTAGCTCAACCTGAAGCCAGTTTAAATGTGCCGTTATTATCTTTTATAATAATAGGTATTGGTGGCCCTGCCTGTGTATTAGGCGGCTACGCCTCGCAAAAATACGGCACTAAAAAAATTGCAGCTCTGGCACTAACACTCTCTTGTTTGTGCTGTCTCCTTTCTCCATTTATACTCACTGTAAGTTCTAGTGTACTACTGATCAGCTTTCTGTTATTTTGGGGTATTACAGTCATTGCCGACTCACCCCTATTCTCTACACTAGTAGCACAAAATGCCAATCTGGAAATTAAAGGTACTGCCCTGACCATTGTCAACAGTATTGGCTTTGCTATTACTATAGTAAGCATCCAATTGGTCAGCATACTTCAAACTCATCTAGAGGCTCAATATCTGTTTTTAGTATTGGCTGTTGGGCCGGTATTGGGGCTTATTGCTTTATCTAAAAAGGAAGCGATTTAAACAGTAGAAAGCCTTTTCTTATTTATTTTTTCAAGAGTTGTAACAATCTCAGTCTTTTAGGATCAAAGGGGAAATTTTAAATAGAAAGACAATGAGAAAATCGATATTATTATTCAGCATTCTGCTACTTACGGAACTGGCCTATGGCCAACCTGCTATCCAAATAGAAAAACAAGGAAAAGGAGATCCCATCTTATTCTTACCCGGATTTACCAGTCCTGGATCAGTTTGGAATGAAACGATAGAAAATTTACCCCCCTCATATCAATCACATACTGTTTCCTATGCCGGATTCAACGGATTGGAGCCTATTGGTACTCCTTGGTACACTGCCATTAAGCAACAGTTGGTCAATTACATAAATAAAGAAAAATTATCAAACCTAACGATCATAGGCCATAGTATGGGTGGAAACTTGGCTGTAGAACTTGCCGCTGAACTTCATACAGAAGTAACTGGATTAATATTGGTTGATGCCATACCCTGTATGCGTGAATTGATGATGCCAAATGTACCTGCCAGTGCACTGCAATATGATAGCCCATATAACAATCAGATGCTTTCTTTGCCTGATGATAAGTTCAAAGAGGTTGCATTTAACATGGCCAAAAACATGACCAACTCTGAGCCCAAAATTGAAGTACTGGCAAACTGGTCAGTAATAGCAGATCGCAAAACTTATGTGTATGGATATACAGATTTACTTAAATTAGATTTGAGACCAATCCTTACTGATATTGAAGTGGAGACTTTAATTCTTGGAGCTACGTTCCCTACTCGGGAAATGACGCAACAAACATTTGAAAATCAATATGCTAAATTGAAAAACAAAACCATACATCTTGCTAATAATAGCAAACACTTTATCATGTTTGATCAGCCCGAATGGCTTTATTCTCAAATTAATAATTATTTAGAAGAGAATGTCCAATAACAATGTGCTCTTCGAGAGCCTTTATGCTGAATTCTACCAGATGGTTCATCAGGTATGCGTTGGATTTATGAAAGGCAACCGGGATTTAGCTGATGATCTTACACAAGAAACATTTATCAACACCTGGAGGTCCTTAGCTAAATTTAAGGGTGCCTCCAGTTATAAAACATGGATTTATAGAATTACAATGAACACCTGTCTAAAATATATTAGAGACAATAAAATAACAGGTCAGGTTTCTATCGATCAGAATAGTGCACTGCTAAAACAAGAAAGTACGCATGATGGAGGAGGAGCACATCAAGAACTCTATCAGGCCATAGGCCAATTGAATGAAATTGATAGACTTATAATAATGATGGTGTTAGATGAACTTGAATATAATGAAATAGCTGATGTGGTAGGAATAAGTGAAGGCAACCTCAGAGTCAAAATCCATAGAATCAAAAAAAGTTTAAAAGAGATGCTAAAAAAATGACAGATATATTAGATGATTTTAAGGGCAAGTGGAATGCCGCTAAAAAGGACAGTTCCAAACAAAGCATAACGGCTAGTGACCTTATTGCATTGGCGAAACAAAAGATAAGAAATGCGGTGATCATGCACATAAAAAACATAGCAGTGTTGGCTGCTACCTTGCTAGGCATTTCTTTATTCTTTATTTATATAGCCCCCATGCAAGAAACGCTAAGTCATATAGGCATGACATTGATGCTTGGTGGGTTGGCAATAAGAATTCTGATTGAATGCCACAGTATTTACCGCTCCACTAAAATAGACTTGAGCGATGCAGCTATTACTGTTAATAAAAGCTATATGAGTTTCTATACTTATCGGAAGAGAATTCACGGGTCAGTAACCATAGCCATACTTTTAGCATACACTATTGGTTTCTATATTCTACTCCCAGAGTTTGGACATTACTTTACCCAAACGCAGATTGTTTTATTGGCCCTGTCCTATTTGGTTGCTGCTGCCATCTTTGGTTTTTCTATTAGAACAGCCATTCGAAAAGAAGTTAAACTCTTAAACTCTCTGTTTGATATGCAACAAGATATGACTGCAAATGAAGGCTAAAACGTAGCTATTAAGTTATTAATCTGGAGTAACCCCAACCATCATGTAATAACCACTGTCCATGATTAAATAAATTTGCTATTTTTATTACTTTATCAAAGAAGAGTGGCGTTTATCCGCAATATTTGTTGGATATATGCCACCAGACATAATGCGGATAAACGCCATAGTGTTTACTCGGTTGTTGTCTCTCATTCCCCAGATTCGGGAACTTTTGTAAAAACTCACTTGTTTTCA
>CAYGNU010000414.1:0-4577 GCA_964351175.1 uncultured Roseivirgaceae bacterium
AAAGAGGAAAATCTTCAAACCTATCCTTTCTGGCACTCAGGAATGGCCAGTTGTTCAATTAAGTAAAAATAGAAAGCAGTTCATTGATAAGGTTGTCAATGAAGCATTTTTAAAAATAATATCTGCCAACCCTCGAAAAAATGACCTGAGAGAAGAACTTGAAACAACCTTATATAGAGAGCAACTTCGAATAAGGCAAAACCCATGGAAAGTTGATCCTGAAGATGAAAAAAGATTTTGGAATAAGATCAAAGATGAGCTTGTTGATTTAGTTGGAGAAGGCCAACATCGTGAGAAAGAAGAAGAATTACTCAAAAAAATTCTCCATCGCTATGCAGATGAAATAGCTGGTAACTTTAAGAAAAGTAGGTACCGTCTGGCCAGAGAAATAATAAAATTTGGTTTTGCAAGACTTTTGAATGCCACGAGAGTGAAAAGATTCGGGGCCTTCTTTAGAAACGAGTACTCCTTAAACGATAAAATACAAGTCGTTGGTAAAGCAAAACAGGTAAGAAAACTAGCAAAGATTGGAACAGTGGTAATGGTACCTACTCATTTCAGTAACCTTGACTCAGTTCTAATTGGATGGATCATCCATGTTATAGGTTTGCCGGCCTTTATATATGGTGCAGGGTTAAACTTATTTAACATCAAGATACTAGCTTATTTCATGAACAGTCTTGGTGCTTATAAAGTGGATAGAAGAAAGAAAAACCCAATCTACTTAGAAGCATTAAAAACTTATTCTAATTTGGCTATTCAAGAGGGTGCCCATAGTCTATTTTTCCCTGGAGGAACCCGCTCAAGATCGGGTAAAATCGAAACCTCTTTAAAATTAGGCCTCTTAGGTACTGCTATGGAGGCCCAGCGTAAGATTTTCATGGATCATCCAAATAAAGATGGAGTGAAAATTTTTATCGTACCAGTGACCATCAACTATAATTTTGTACTTGAAGCACCTGATTTAATAAATGAATATTTAGTGAGCAAAGGTCAAGAAAGATATTATGTTGAAAGGGATGCCTATTCAACTTCCTATAATATGATCAAATTTATGATCAAGTTCTTTACTAAAGGTTCTGATATATCCGTGTCTATTGGTAAAGGAATGGACCTTCTAGGGAATTATGTTGATGACAAAGGAAACAGCATTGATAAACATGGAAGGTTTATAGATACACGTGACTATTTTATGAGTAATGGTAAGCTCACCGCTGACCTGCAAAGAGAGGAAGAATATACTGTGCGTCTTTCAAAGACCATCGTAAAAGAATTTCACCGAATAAATAGAGTATTTGCCAGTCATCTGGTCGCCTTTGTCGCATTCCAAATCTGGAGAAAACGTTTTGAGAAGTTAGATTTGTATGATTTTTTAAGACTACCAGAAGAAGACCTTTTTATTAGCTATGAGGAATTTTCTTCTTCTTTCAATAAAGTAAGAGGTCAGGTACTTCAACTTAAGAAAAAGAAGAAGGTTAACATTGCGGCACATCTAAAGAACCCGATAGATGAAGTTATAAAATTTGGTATCGATAATGTTGGTATGTATCACAGCAGAAGGCCGCTACTCATAAATAAGGAGCAGCAGATAATTACCAAAGACCTGAATACGCTCTATTATTATCACAACAGAATGGATGGCTATGACCTCGAAAAATACATCTAAAAAACCAGTTGGAGTTATTGGTGCCGGAAGTTTTGGCATGGCCATAGCGAATATTTTAGCTCAAAATAGTGAGGTATTGCTTTATGCGAGAGACCCTGAAGTAATCACTCAAATAGCCACAAAGAAAGAACATCGAGGTCAAAAAGTCCATACTAATATAACAGCTACTGGTGACTTAAGCTATATTGCCAATACTTGTGATATTCTATTTCCTATTGTTCCTTCATCTGCTTTTAGAGAGATGATGCAACAACTCTCACCTTACCTTAATCCTTATCACATTCTAATTCATGGCACAAAAGGGCTGGACATTGAATTGGCAGCTGGAGAAACATTGGACAACATAAAAGTTCTCAATCGTGAAAACGTAAAAACCATGAGCGAAGTAATCATGGATGAGAGTGTTGTTATTAGAGTTGGATGCCTTGCAGGACCCAATTTGGCCAAGGAATTAGCAGCCGGACAACCCGCTGCTACAGTTGTAGCAAGTCATTATAATGAAGTGATTGAAGCTGGTCAACGATTGCTCAGAAATGATTTTTTTCAGGTCTATGGCAATAAAGATTTAATCGGAATTGAACTGGCAGGGGTACTTAAAAATATAATCGCTATCGCATCGGGTATCTTAAGTGGTCTCAACTTAGGAGAAAATGCCAAAGGCCTTTTAATCAGCCGCGGAATGATAGAAATGATCTATCTAGGAAAGGCCATGGGTGGAGATGTAGAGGCATTTGTTGGGCTAGCTGGCATTGGAGATTTAGTAGCCACTTGCAACAGTAAACTTAGCCGAAACTTTACCGTGGGAAACAGACTGGCAAAAGGAGAAACATTAGCAGAGATCATTGCCAGCATGGAGGAAGTTGCCGAAGGTGTTAATACCATTAAAATTGCAAAGAAGGTATGCGATCACCAGAAAGTAAGGGCTCCAATAACTGAAGCCCTTTATGAAGTTTTATTTGAAGGTTTGCCTGTTGAAAAAGCAATCCAACTTTTAATGAAGTACCCGTATAATGTTGATATTGATTTTCTCTAAAATGCAGCCCTAATTTTTTCGGCTACACTTGCTAGGTCATCTGCTGATGGATGAAGTTTAGGTCTTGAGAAATTGATATCATCCATTACATTCAATGGTACTAGGTGGACGTGTGTATGAGGCACCTCCAAACCAATTACTGCCATACCTACCCTTTTACAAGGAATTACCTTCTTCACAGCCAAAGAAACTTTTTTAGCAAAAATCATTAAGTGACTGAGATCTGAATCTTCTAAATCAAAAATGTAATCAACCTCTTTCTTAGGAACAACTAGACAGTGCCCAAGCACCAAAGGATTAATGTCTAAAAAACTGATAAAATTTTCATCCTCGGCTAATATATAACCCGGTATTTCTCTATTAATAATTTTGGTAAATATCGAACTCATTATATTCCTATTTCTATAATTTCAAATTCTATATCACCACCGGGTGTTTGAATTTTAGCTTTATCACCGGCCTTTTTACCTAGCAACCCTTTACCTATAGGTGATTGCACAGAAATTTTACTCGCTTTTAAATCTGCCTCTTCTTCTGAGACCAAAGTGTAAGAAAAAGTGGCTCCGTTCTTATTATTTTTAATCTTAACCTTGGAAAGAATAGACACCTTAGAAGTATCAATTGTGCGCTCGTCCAATACTCTTGCATTGCCAACAACTTCTTCGAGTTGAGCTATTTTGGCTTCCAAATGACCTTGTGCATCTTTGGCCGCATCATACTCTGCATTTTCACTCAAATCTCCTTTATCTCTAGCTTCCGCAATTTGCTTTGCTATAAACGATCTTCCCTTTGTCTTTAGCTCATTGAGCTCATTTTTCAACTTGTCTAAACCCTCTTTGGTATAGTATGCTATGTTTCCCATAAAAATCTATTTCACTATAAAAACAAATAAACGGCCACAGAGTAACCGTTTGTTCTATTATTTATCTACTTGAATTGCAAATGTAATTGATTCTGACTGAATGCCAAAAAGCTATTTACCCACTAACTCGGGAATATTAGTCTTGATTTGATTCAGAATTTCTTCATCAAACTGTGCTAAATATAAAGTTTTTGCTTTCGTTAATTGCTCCAAGGTAATACCCTTTGCTCCACGTAAATCTGCCTTATACAAGCTTGCGTTTTCAAAGTCTGCACCAGTAAGATAACAACCTCTTAAATTAGATTCCATTAAAAAGGCATTCTTGAAATTAGACTTTATTAAAAAAGCGTTTTCAAGCTGGGCTTTAATCAAATAGGCATCTTTAAAGTTAGCACCACTTGCATAAGCTCCTTTTAAATTGGCTTGATTCAAGTTTGAGTTTTCAAGATTAGTTTGATTTAACCTCGTATTCTGCAAGTTAGTTTCAATTAAGAAGGCATTGGAGATGTCTGAAGAATTTAAATTAGAACCTCCAAGGTTAACATAATTCAAATTAGTCCTTGATAAATGACAGTTTACAAGATTAATTTCATTGATCCCATGTCTATTTAGCCTCTTAATATTACCAACGGTTCTAAAGGCTGCTTCTTCAGATTCCCACAAGCGAAAGTCATCAATCTCGTCTTTGTAAGTTCTGATACGTTGACGTACTTCACCATTTTTGTTTAACCAAAAAATAAGAATACCAATAACAGCAATATCGAAAAGCATACCGTGTGCTTCTGCCATTACCTGACCAAAAAACATATCAAAATCTCTTAGATAATATTTTAAGCTAAAGCTTAGGACAATTACAGTCATTATCGCAAGCACAATAGAAGAAGTAAGAATCGGTTTCTCAATAATTGAGTTTATGTACTCTTCTAATTTTTTTTTCTGATTCTCTTTATTCATTCGTGCATATACAAAAAGACCAATTACCTATATTACTAAAAATGAAGAACATATTAAAGTAT
>CAYGNU010000415.1:0-4575 GCA_964351175.1 uncultured Roseivirgaceae bacterium
CCTGCACGCGGACCAAAGGCACCTATTGGTGAATACACCGTTCGATTGAAGGTTGGCGATAAAATAACCAGTAAGTCCTTTAAGTTAAACATGGACCCCAATCTAAAAGACGTAACAGAAGCGGACTTGAAAGAACAATTTGATCTGGCTGTCACTATCCGTAATAGCACTTCCGCGGCCAATGAAGCCGTGATCAAGATCCGTGAGATTAAAACAGAACTAAAAGAGGCTGGTAAAGATGAAGCCAACAGAGAATTCATTGATAAATTAACAGCAATTGAAGAGGCACTTTATCAGACTAAAAACCAAAGTGGGCAAGATCCTTTAAACTTCCCGATCAGACTGAATAACCGATTGGCTTCTTTAAGACGCAGTGTGGAAACAGGGGATGCCAAACCGACTGATGGTGCCTATAAAGTGTATGATGAGTTAAAGAAGGAATTAGATGGCCATTTGGCTAAACTTGATGTTTTAATTAAGAATGAAATGCCGAAGTAGACAAGGGTGGAGCTGCGAGTAGTTAGTTGTGAGCTACGAGTTTTGAGTTTTGAGTTATAAGCAGTGAGGTTTGAGTTTTGAGTTTCGGGTTCCGTCATCCTATGCTTGCAAAGTGATTAGATCAGAGGGATAAATTACTGCGATTTTAACTAATATTTCGGTTTTAACAACTTAGAGTGCGAGACGAGAAAACATATGAATCTGATATCTCTTATTACTGAAATCTTAATAATCATATTACTAATAGGTTTGTTGATTGCTGCTATCCTATATCCAAAAAATGTTTTGATGGACTTACCATTAGGTTTTATACGGATGATGATTTTTTTCCCTTTAAAAAGGATATATCTAATTTTAAAATTCATTACTACTCCATTATGGCTATTACTAGCCTATTTTGAAGATAAAAAAATTTATTCGAGTTGGATGTTTAAGAAACTAATCGAACTAGATAAATGGATAACAGAGCTATAATTGATAAAAGCCAAGAAATAAATGAGAATTCAAATTATCTCCACTCTAATTCTATTATTCACAGGGTGTAATACTGTTCAAAAAGAAACAATTGAAAATATTGAATTGTCTTCGTTTACTGAAATACCTGAAGCTTTAATAGGTTGCGGTTGCGCCTTTTCATTGAATGAAGATGACTTTAAAATGAATAAGTTTATATATGTTGATGATTTAGGTACTTTGTCAATGATTAAAATTGACAATGATACAGTCATGGTAGATATTACACCCAAATCCAGAAGCCCTTATTCCATTGTTTTTGAAAAAGATTCTGTTTTAGGAAAAAGTTATGAATCAGAAAAAGTAATTGGAAAACTAACTGTTAGAAAAGCTGGCTCCTTGATTTTCAACGAAACTGTCGTTGGCACATGTGGTTGTTAGATAAAACCTATGTTTTTCGTCATTGCGAGGGAGGCACGACCGCGGCAATCTCATGAAGCCTTTCTCACACTTTCTAATACAACAAAGAATTGCTTTTGCTTCGGAAGACTGCCACAGTCGGTTTAAAAAAACCTCCTTCGCAGTGACTAACCTCAGTAGTTCCGTCATTGCGAAGGAGGTACGACTGTGACAATCTCCTTCAGATTAGGTCATTCCTACTTTTCTTGTTGATTATTGTATTAAAAAGTAACTTAATCTGATTAAAATGAAAGACAAAACGACAGAAACCTTAGAAAGTGAATTAAAAGTGATCAAAACTATAGTAGGAGTCTTAATCGTAGTTTTGACCTTGCTACTAGTAATCTCAATCTATGGATTAGTAGCCAAAGAAAACAACGCAACATTTATTGCATTAATAGCGGTTGCTATTTCATGTAGTGCGACTCTTCCTATTCAATTTATCAATATGAAAAAAATTAGAACGGAACTGAATAGACGGAATGGAAATGAATGAAAACAGATTTAGTAAAGAATGTGATTTAATAATATATAAGCGCAATTGCGCATAGCGAATTGTTAGCCTCAATAGTTTTGTATGAAGTTATTACTCGTAACAATTTTACTTACATTATCACTGGACTCCTTATCTCAAAACTGTAAGCTTGTTGAAAGAACCTCCAAAAAGTCATCAAAGACTAAATCTAGAGGTAAGCTTGTTGCGACAATCGACTTCCAGTCGTTTATGATTGAAAAACATTTTGACCCAGATAGCCCAAATGACTCCTTAAATTTTAGTGTTATGATAATTATGGGATCTCGGTATGAACTTAGTGATAGTGTAACAAATTCATCAGGCTCCTTCATATTTGATATGTCAAATGGGGAAACCGTTGTATTAACAGGTGCTACTGCTTCTAATGTAGGCAATGCATTAATGGGTGCACCAAATACTATAATGTTCCGGGTGGAAGGAACATCTGAACAATTTAGGCCCCTTTCTCAACACATGATTCACAAACTTGAGGTATTCAACATTGTCAAGACCTCATTTAAGTCCAAAATTCAGAAACAAATTAATACTGTAGTTAGTTGCCTGTTGAATGAATAATAAAGAGGCTAATCGAGTAGACGGCCGTGAGCTATAAGCCCACGGTGCGCCTCTCACACCACCCAGTGTACGGGTCACGTACTGGGCGGTTCACTGAATTTGAGGTTTGAATTTCAAATAGTAGTCCAATATACTTTCGTAACCCTTTCTTCTTAGGCGTGATAAGGTGATGGTAGTTCCAAGTATTGGGCTTTGGGCTACGGCCCATCCTCCCATTCTGGTTCTGCTCCAGGCATAAGCCTGTCCCTGTTTCACACCTAGTCGGATTAGGTTTTTACGTTTTCTTTCCAGCTTCTTCCAGTCATGCCAAATACAATATCGAAGGCGGTTACGAACCCACTCATCGAGTTGCTTGAGTTTGTGATGAATACTTGCCAACCGGTAGTTATTCACCCAACCCATCCATATTTCTTTGAGTTTGTGCAATCGCTCTTCCAGACGGTACGGCATTGTTTTCTTGGTTGCTGCTTTAAGCTTGCGCTTTAGGTTTACCCAACCTTCCTTCTTCACTATCAACTGGTATTTGCCTCTTTCCCCTTTCTTGTAGGTCGGCACAAAGCCGTGGCCTAACAGCTCAAAGTTATTCGGTCTGCGGATTCCACTTTTTGCCCTGTTGATTGGTAAATCCAGCTTGTCCCTTAAGAACATGTAGACTTCATTACCTATCTGTTTGGAGTCTGCCTTAGACTGAGTATAAATACTAAAATCATCAGCATAGCGGATAAACTTCAACCTTTTTCCTTTGAGGTACTTATCCAGTACATCCAACAATATGTTGGAAAGCAATGGACTAAGCGGGCTACCTTGGGGCATTCCTTTCCTGCGCTTGTACAGCCTTCCGTTGATCTGGATGGGTGCACGTAGCCATTTGCGAATAAGCCATAAGGTAGTCGGGCATTTGACCTTGTTGTAGATCAGTTGGAGTAGTTTGTAATGTTGAACTTCATCAAAGAACCCTTTAAGGTCTATATCTACAATATCCTGATAGCCATCATTAATGTCTTTCAGGGATTGTTTGACTGCCTGATGCAGGTTCTTTCGTGGGCGGAAGCCATAGCTTTCTTCTTCGAAATCAAGTTCGAATTTGGTCGCTAATTGTTGGCTTACTGCCTGTTGAAGCCACCTATCTACAACGGTGGGTACTCCCAGTAATCTGGTTTTACCATTTGATTTGGGTATTTCTACCCCTCTGATAGCTTTAGGTACGTACCTGCCATTCAATATAGATATAAGAATGTCGTTTCGGTGCCTGTCAATGTATGACTTTAACTCCGTTACATCCATCCCATCTATTCCCGCTGCCCCTCTATTGCTTACCACACGGTGGTAGGCTTTATAAAGGTTCTTGGCTTGTAGTACTTTTTCTATCATCTTCCTTCTTTCCTTGTCCTGCTTAAGAATAGGCTATCCGCCAGCTGGCGCATTCCTAGTCGAATTGGGACGCAATTCAATGTTCAGTCCTTCACTACCTTGTAAGACCTCCCTGTCTTTCAGGGCTTGTTACCAGTAGCTACTATGACCTCTGCTGACTTCTCTTATGTTAACTCGTAACACAGAGACCTCCCTCGGTAAGGTGAATATCCTTGTACCTAACGCTGCCATATCTACTATTTCGGAAATTCCTCCCTCTCAGGAGGATTGGACTTCGGCATGATGTGCTACCTCATCCTTCCTAATAGCCTCAGTATATGGTTCCTGTCCGTCAGTTCAGGTACCGCAGTCTGGCTTACTTCAGTCCTAACCTCACGGTTAGCAACCTTGTGCTTACGCTAAAGCTTCAGCGACACGCGTGCCACTTGCTTCGCTTCCACGGTCGCCACCGCAGCGCGTAAGGGACTTTCACCCCTTGGAACACTCCTCTTTTGGAGCTATATTCACCATTCAAGGCACACACAAAACCTATGAATGAATGGGGTTTTATCGGTCGGGAAATGATGGTGCGGATTGGAAATTCCGCCACAAGTTTTAAATTTATATCAAGGAGTGGCTATGTGCGAGGCGAAAGGTTAGTGCTTTCTAATCCCCACTACTCTTATGGTTCAAACAAGTGAATGCCTATAAAATTTATCATATTT
>CAYGNU010000416.1:0-4572 GCA_964351175.1 uncultured Roseivirgaceae bacterium
CGCGCAGACAAACGTGCAAAAGAAATAGGCATTCGGAAATCATTAGGGTCACAGAAGGGGCAGCTTATCGGCCAGTTCTATTCTGAGAGTCTACTTATTACCTCATTGTCTTATGTTGTAGCACTTATACTCACCATTTTGGCGCTTCCCTATTTTGAAGAATTGCTAGGCGCATTGCTATCTGTTCCGTGGCAAAGTACACAGTTCTGGTTATCTAGCTTAGCATTCATCATATTCACGTCTTTATTAGCTGGGAGTTATCCATCACTTTTACTTTCTTCATTTTCGCCAATAAAATCACTAAGAAGAGAGCGTGAAAAAGGTGGTGGAGTACTGAGAAAAATACTGGTTGTTTTTCAGTTTTCTATTTCAATTACACTAATCATCAGCACATTGGTGATTAACAAGCAGATTCAACATGCCAAAAACAGACCATTAGGCTATGATACAGATGGTGTGGTAACAACATTTTTACAGTCAAGCGAAGAGATTAAAAACTACGAAACTTTCAAAAATCAAGTGCTAGATAAAAATCTAGCTTCAGCTCTTACATTATCTGAAAGTACCGTCACCAGTACTTATGTTACTAATAGTGGTTTTAATTGGGAAGGAAAAACACCCGGTATGCAAGATACTTTTGTAACCAATGGGGTAGATTATGATTTTGGAAAAGTTATAAATTGGAAAATTTTAGATGGTCGTGATTTTGATAAGAACTTAGCAAGCGATTCATTAAGTATTATCGTTAACGAAACGGCCGTTTCTTACCTTGGATTTGATGATCCTATAGGAAAGACTCTCGATGCATTTGGCGAAAAATTGACAATTATTGGAGTTGTAAAAGATCTACTTAATCAAGGAGCCTATGAACCGATCAAGCAGACTATTTACTACTATGATTTCGTTGGTCGTTCATCAGTATTAAGTATAAAGCTGAATCCTAAAATCAATACATCTAAAGCACTAGTCGAAATTGAACAAATTTTTAAATCAATCAACCCAGGCAGTCCATTTGATTATTCATTTTCAAGTGACCGATTAATGCGTAAGTATAGAGATGAAGAGCAGTTCCAACAATTGGCTACCATATCAAGCATCATTACTATTATCATCTCTTCACTCGGAATTTTCGCAATGGCTGCGTTTATGGCTGAAAAGAAATCAAAAGAAATTAGCATTAGAAAGGTCTTAGGAGCTAGCATCAATAATATATGGCTGCTATTATCCAAAGATTTCGCTTTATTGATAGTTATTGCAGGAATAATTGCGTCACCTATAGCCTATTATCTGATGCAGGATTGGCTAGAGGGATATAACTACAGAACAGAACTTTCCTGGTGGATCTTTGGCATGGCTATTTTTATTGCTTTGATCATCACTGTGGCTACCATCAGTTACCAAACCATAAAGGCCGCACTGATCAACCCTGTAGACACATTGAAGTCTGAATAGAGGCTTAAACACCGATCAAATGATGATTCGGGTTTAATAATTTTATTTACTTAACAATTATGAAACTAATATATTATATTCACGTTTGTTAAGTAAATCAATAAATTATGAAAGCACCATCTTTAGGAGAATTTGAAGAACTCGTACTGCTCATGGTGGCAGCACAGCATAATGAAGCCTACGGAGTAGCTATCCTAGAAGGCCTTGAATCTCAATTGTCAAAAAAAGTAAATATTAGTGCCATTCATGTGGCGCTCAAACGCATGGAAGAAAAAGGCTTTGTTACATCTAGATTTGGAGGAATTACCTCAGACCGTGGGGGACGTAGGAAGAAGTTTTATGTCATCACGGCTTTTGGTAAACAGGCACTCGACCAGCAATATGCCGTTAGAACAGAACTCTATAAGCAGATACCAAAAATCTCATTTAATTGAAACCTTCACCGCCACTTTTCGCGCTCAAATTCCTACGCTGGTTTTGTAGGGAAGACTACCTAGATGAGGTAGAGGGTGATTTGATAGAGGTGTACAAAAAACAACATGAACAATCTTCTCCTAAAGCAAAATGGAAGTTCATCTGGTCAGTGATCTCCCACTTTAGGCCAGAGTATATAAAAGCATTTCAACTTAGTCAAAACTCAAATTCAACAGCTATGATTCAACATAACATTTTACTAGCAATTCGAAACTTCCGAAAGTATAGAAGTTCATTTTTAATCAATATTATCGGTCTTTCCTCAGGTATTATTTGTGCATTGCTCATTTACTTATGGGTAACTGATGAACTGAGTATAGATAGGTTTCATGAAAATGATAAACGCATTTATCAGGTGATGTCAAACATCCCAATTCCTGGAGATACGCTGACTTCTCCAAGTACTCCAGGACTGCTAGCCTCGACACTACGGGAGGAGTTTCCTGAAGTTCAATATGCTAGTAGTGTCATAACACCCGATTGGTATGATACTGATCATGGTATAGCAAGTTTTGAAGAACAATCTATAAAGGCTCTAGCGCAATTAGTAGAACCAGATTATTTAAAGATTTTTTCTTGGGAATTCATTGCCGGAAATAGAAATGAAGTACTTAATGATAAATATGCAGTGGCTATTTCTGATGAAATAGCAATGACCCTATTTGGGAATATAGAATCCGCTTTAGGTAAGACCGTAGAATGGGACAAAGGAAGAATAAGCGGCAAATATCACGTCACAGGAGTATTTAAAAAGCTTCCATCCAATTCTACTGCACAATTTGATTTACTCATGAACTACAAGATTTTTTATGATCAACGTAAAAAGAATCTGGACAACTGGGGTAACGGCAATCCGGACACATACATATTACTAGCAGAGGGTACAGATATTAACCAGTTTAGCGCAAAAATCAGTGGTCTGAAACGAAGAAAATTGACAGCACAACGAGATGGTAAAAATATAGGAGCCATTGCTTCACTATTCCCTATTCGATACTCTGATCGCTATTTGTACAACAATTATAATAACGGAATACAAACCGGTGGCAGGATCAGCTACGTAAAATTATTCAGTTTAATCGCTGTTTTTATAATCATCATTGCGTGTATCAATTTTATGAATTTAGCCACCGCCCGAGCTTCCAGAAGGCTAAAAGAAATTGGAATTAAAAAAGCCATTGGTGCAAATCGTTCATCTATCATAGCTCAATTTCTGGCTGAGTCTACAATGATCACCATAATCTCTATAGTCATTGGACTACTAGCTACCCTACTGCTCTTACCTTATTTCAATAATCTTACAAGCAAACAGTTATTTGTTGAATTTACCTTAGAATCTAGCAGTGCTTTAGCAACACTTACCATTCTTATCAGCTTGTTCTCTGGCTTATATCCAGCCTTTTACTTATCACGGTTTATGCCATCAAGCATTCTAAAAGGTAGTTTGCTTAGTTCAGGGATCAAAAGCGCTATATCTGAGAAACTCATTCGTAAAGGGCTGGTAATCTTTCAATTCACCATCTCAATGATGTTAATTGTGTCTGTCATTGTTGTCTATCAACAAATCAATCTTGTACAAACCAAACACCTCGGGTATAACGATGATAATGTGCTTGCAATAGCGGCCACTAGTGCTCTTGAAGAAGATCCATCGTCATTTATTAATGAAATAAAAAATGTAAGTGGCGTACTTGGCACAACTACATTTGGTCATGATTTTGTTGGGGATGTTGGTGGTACTTCAGGGGTAAGCTGGCCAGGGCGATTACCTGATCAACGGATAGAGTTCGGCAATTTAGAGGTAGATTATAACTGGGTTGAACTCTTGGAGATAGAGATGAAAGAGGGTCGCTCCTATACCAACCAATTTAATGCAGAATCTGATAATATAATTCTTAACGAAACCGCTGTAAAAGCAATGGGGCTTGTAGATCCTATTGGTACTACAATAAATGTTTGGGGAGATGATAGAGTGATTATTGGTATAGCGAAGGACTTCCACTTCAAATCGCTATACGAGGAAATAAAGCCATGCTTGATTCAGTTATATCCTAACCTCTCAAATATTCTGGTAAAAGTGAATTCCAATGGAATAGCCAATACGATCTCAGAGCTTGAAAAAGCGCATAAAAAACATAATGGTGGATTGCCTTTGGAGTTTAGTTTTATAGATGATGATTATCAGCAATTGTATGAATCAGAAAGGCTGGTAGCTAAGCTTACAAATTACTTTGCAGTCATAGCGATACTGATTTCTTGCTTAGGTCTGCTGGCATTAGCAGCGTTTACTACCGAAAAAAGGCAAAAAGAGATTGGAATAAGAAAAGTCTTAGGGTCATCTGTCGGTAATATCGTGAAGCTTCTTTCAGCTGACTTTACCAAGATGGTAGTAGTTGCAATAATGATCTCAATTCCAATCAGCTATTTCTTGGCTGAAGAATGGCTTAGTTCATTTGCCTTTCGTATTGAACTTGCTTGGTGGTGGTTCGCTCTATCAGGCATGGCAGCTTTGACTATTGCCTGGTTAACAGTTAGCCTTCAAACGCTTAAAGCCGCCAACCTTAATCCTGTCGATTGCTTAAAAGACGAGTAGTTGAAACCCACCCCTCCACATATCGCCCTTAAATTTCTGCGCTGGTTCTGCAG
>CAYGNU010000417.1:0-4565 GCA_964351175.1 uncultured Roseivirgaceae bacterium
AATTATTTAAGAATTCGTTAACAAAGGTGGCGAAGTGATGTGAGTAGTGTTGATAAAAGCTTACAATTATGAAACATTACTTCGCCATTTTATTTTTTACCATTATTTGTATTTCGGGTTATGCCCAAAAGGGATATCAACTCACCACTAATGGTATACCAAATTTGGTTGGGCCAGTAAGTGCCAAGAGCCTTCAAAAATCTCCTTTCAAGGAATGGTTTCAGCCTAATTATGATTCAAGTGCTATAGACAAAGAACACCTAACTCAAATTAAAGCCCAATTAGGTGAAGTTGATTCCATACAAATATTTTTTGGTTCCTGGTGTGGCGATAGCCGCAAAGAGGTGCCTAAATTTCTAAAGATTTTGGATGATGTTAAATTGAAGAATTACACGATCATCGGTGTAAATAACGCCTTTCAAAATTATAAGCAAAGCCCATTTGGTGAAGAGGCAGGAATGAACATTCACCGTGTACCTACCTTTGTTTTTTATAAGGGCGACAAAGAAACTGGTCGCATAGTGGAGTCACCTACTAAATCGCTTGAAGAAGATATGATAGATGTGCTGGTGGGTGCTGACTACAATCCGAATTATTTGGTGGTTACTCAGCTGAATAAACTTTTTCAGGAAAAGGATGTCAGAATTTTACAAAATGAAATTGACTCGATGGTTGTGGCATATACCCCTCTAGTTATGAGCATGTATGAGCTCAATACCTATGCGCTAAAGCTATTTACTTCCTTCCAAATACCTGAAGCTGAGTTAGTTTATCAAATTAACTGCAAAATTTTTGAGAAGGAATACTATCCAAAGTACAGTCTAGCCAGATATTACATGATGGTTGGCAATTACGACATGGCGAAGTTAGCGACACTAGAAGGGCTTCAACTTGAGCCTGAAAATGAAAGATTAAAAGCGTTGTTAGCCGAGTCTGGGAAATAATATTTTTAGTTTGAAAAAGGATAATAGAAAAGAAGTCGCTTAGTAACAATTTGTAACTACAACTCAAAAAGCAATTAGAGGGTTTAAAATATTCATCCCTCAAAAATTGATCAGATAATGAATTTTACAAAGAGGGTTAATAGGAAATCTATTTTTTTAATTCGTAGGTAAGACCAACTGTCCAAACCCCTGCACTGTAAATATTTACGCGATCTGAGATTAAATCCGAATAATTAAAGTAGCTGAGATTAACACCCCAATTACTACTAATAATATAGGAAGTGCTGATACTAAAAGAGGTAAACTCAGTACCTTCTCCACGTACAAAATCTACCTGTTCGCTTTCACCTAATGACTGCTGTGCAGTTATTCCTACTTCCAGCCAAATCTTTTTGTTAATTATATTTGCTCCTAAACCAATCCCACTATTAAGCTGGTGACTGAAATCTATCCCAGCGTATTCAGTTCGGTAATTAAGTGTAGAAAAGAGTGAAATGAAAATGGGAAATGGTGTATTATTAAAAGAATGGGAGCCAGCAGCAGTCAATCTGAAATTCCATTCACCATCACCAGTTGGAAGATTTATTTGATCAATAAAATTAGTTTGCTCTAAATTTCTAGCAAAATTGTCATTTTTGGCAATCGGAATTTCAGCAATTAGTCCAACAGAAATGGGAAAAGAGCCTTTAATCAACCCATATTTTATTCCCAAAGGAAGATCACCAATACCGGTGATCTTTTCGGTATTGTTAAAATATTGATGCTTAATAAAAGGCCAATTGGTTATTAGCGTTAGCCTGTCAGAGATACCATATTCTAAATACAGGCCGCCAATAACTTGTGTAAATTCTTGGGTTTTTGTCTTAACTCCTTCAAGATTATAGTAGTTATCAGATTTTCCATTTATAACATATAGTTTGGAATATATTTCACCTTTTTTCTTTGTCCATCCATTTTGTCCTAAGGAGATATATGGTGACATTAAAACAAATATGCCTGTTGTAAACAGGCATATTCCAACGCTTCTTTTATCAATAAAACTGAACATATCTTACTTCAATTCAGCGGTTCCAAAAGGAACTCCCACAGACCCACACCATAATAACACGAATTTTTGGCTAGACGTTGCAGCGGAATTTAGCTTTTGAAACGACATACCCGAGCCACTTAGTGGACCTACCAATTTCAAGTCTGGATTCCCTGTCCCAGGGCTTGCTAGAGCAGCAAAATCGTCTGCATCATTAACAAGACTCGTTGTAAGATATACACTTACAGTTCCTGTGTTAAGATTCGTACTAAAGTCGCTACTATATTGTAGAAACTGGACCCCATCACTATCTGTACCTATAGAAACTGATCCTGTTGTACCTGCCATACTTTGATCAACGAAACTTCCGCTGGCAGTTGTGCTAAACGTTCCAGATGGTTGGGTTGGGTCAATAGTTACTGGGTCTTCATCATCACTACAGCTCATGATAAAAGCTGCTGACAGTAGAATAATGCTTATTTTTTTCAACATGATTTTCTAGTTTTCGTTTAAATTTTAATACAATTCAAACTTCCACAAGAAGTATCACAGAAGTATCACGGACCTATCACAGAAAGGTATTATTTGTAATGACTTAGCTATTTTGATAATAAGGTAACTGAAAACTGAAGGAAGTACCATGATTGATTTGACTAGTTAGTCTGATTGTAGCACCATGTATTTCTAAAATCTTCTTCACAATGGCAAGCCCTAAACCTGTACTGTTATTGTCAAGACTTACTCTTTTGTCCCCAATATGATACCTATCAAAAATAAAAGGCATCTGTTCTTTGGGTATACCCGGACCATTATCGCTTACTTGAATGTCCACGTACTGATCTGAGTGGTTAATATTTAATGAAATTGAGCCATTCTGCGGAGTAAATTTGATTGCATTGTCCAAAAGGTTTTGAAGGACTCTTTCAATTAAACTAACATCTGCATACACTAGATAATTTGAATTATTAGAGTTTTCGGACTCAATTGTAATACCTTTTTGCTGTGCGATCATCCTGTATTTCTGACAAATATCATTAATGAGATCCTGAATATTGAATGGCTCTTTATATGGTGAAATTTGTTTAGCTTCTAGTTTTGAAAGTTCAAATAATTCATCTACTAGCTTTCTAAGCTTATGCGTGCTCTCCATGATAATTTGTAAGTACTTCTCCTTTTCATTGTCGTTTAGACTTTCCCTCTTAATCATTAAAGTTTCGATATAGCCATGTATCACAGCAAGAGGAGTTCTCAAATCATGAGAAACATTGCCAACGAGCTCTCTGCGCAAATTTTCCATTGACTTAAGGTTTTCGATATTGCCAACAATGGTATCTGCCATTTCGTTAAAAGCTACTGCAAGGTCATTGATTCCACCATTGTTTTCAACAGGGATTCTTGCGCTCATTTCTCCCTTTCTGAAGTTTTTTACAGCCGCAATTATTCTGTTAAGATTTTTTGTAATAAGCCAGATCATTAGCCCTCCAAGAATCATAGATGCAATTAAGCCGAGAAGCATAGAGCGTCCTCCTAGCCTTACAATATAACTATTCCACATATATGCTGAAACAGAATCATATTCCTCACTTGCTAGCACTACATAAACATAACCTATTGATTTAAGATCATCATTTGTAATGGCAGCGGCAGAAAACACTTTTTGTGTTGTTGGGTTTCTAGGGTCATCTCCTACGATATACTTTTCACCTCCTGTTTCTAAAAACTTTTGAATTGGCTGGAGACTTACTTTTTCAAGCTTGACCTTTTTATAAGGGGCTACATAAGATAGTATTTTCCCATTGGTGTCGAGGATGTATACTTCGATACTTGGATTGATGGCCATCATATGATGCATGATTTCACCTACTGCATTCTCCGATAATTTCCCATCAATAAATGGCTTTACTTCACTTATAATATGTTCAGCGATATCTGCATTTAGTCGTTGATTTTTTTCTTGATAAAACTTTTCAGCGAAGCGGGCTGTGATCATTACGAACATAACACTGGTTACCGTTAGCACAATGACAAGGGCAACCACAATTTTCCAAAAAAACCCTAAATTCTTTATCATAATAATTCATCATTAAACCTATAGCCTAACCCCCAGCTGGTTAGAATGTAGTTAGGTTTTGAAAGGTCATCTTCTATTTTTACTCGCAGTCTGTTAATATGCGAGTTTACAGTGTGCTCATAGCCTTCAAATTCATATGTCCATATAAGGTTTAGCAAGCGTTGTCGTGTAAAGCTTTTACCAGGATTAGAGGCTAATAGGTATAGAAGTTCAAATTCTTTTGGTGTAAGATCTAAACGCTCGTTTTTCAGAAGTACTTTCCTTTTCTCAGCATCTATAGTCAAGTCTTTAATTTTGATAATGCTTAAATCATCTCCAAGTTTGGACATCTCAACTCTTCGAAAAATGGCCTTTACTCGAGCTATAAACTCTCTTATAGAAAATGGCTTCGTTAAATAATCATCTGCACCATTTTCAAGCCCTAAAATCTTATCTATTTCTTCACTTCTTGCAGTGAGCATCATAATAGGGGTTTTTATTTTATTTGCTCTCAAATCACGACATATTTCTAACCCATTTTTAT
>CAYGNU010000418.1:0-4562 GCA_964351175.1 uncultured Roseivirgaceae bacterium
TTGAAGTAATGGAGTTTTTAAATAGTAATAACTTCAAACTCAAAGACATTAATAGACTTGAGTATTATGAATTAGCTGAGCTGACCGCTTTTGGAAAAGGAAAGGACTTTGAAATAAGAGAAATCTAGTCTTTACTTTTATATGTTTACTCGGGTTAATTTTTATGACTGTTTAGCAAATTCTTTGGCATAATAAGTCAAGATAATATCTGCCCCTGCACGCTTAATTGATAATAATACTTCACTCATAATCGCATCTTTATCCAACCAACCTTTTTCTGCTGCAGCACAAACCATGGCATATTCACCACTCACATTATAGGCTGCAATAGGGAGTTCGTAATTGTCTTTCAACTGCTTTATTATATCTAAATATGACAGCGCGGGTTTCACCATCAGAAAATCAGCGCCTTCTGCAACATCTAGATCAGCCTCAATCAAAGCCTCTTTACTATTTGCTGGATTCATTTGATAGGTCTTTTTATCTCCACTTTTTGGAGCCGAGTCTAGTGCATCCCTAAATGGGCCATAAAATGCACTGGCATACTTCGCAGTATAAGACATAATAGAAACATTGGAAAACCCATTCAAATCAAGGGTCTCTCTAATATAGCCCACTCTACCGTCCATCATGTCTGATGGACCAATGATATCAACGCCCATTTCAGCTTGAGAAACTGACATTTTACCAAGTATCTCCAGCGTTTCATCGTTTAATATATTTCCTTTTTCATCAACAAGGCCATCATGCCCGTCCGAACTATATGGATCTAAAGCAACATCTGTCATTACACAGGCTTCAGGAAATTCACTTTTAACTCTTTTTAGTGCCTGCTGATAGAAGAAGTCATTCTGATAGCTTTTGGTGGCAGTATTGTCTTTATGGTGCTCTTCTACCACAGGAAAAATGTCAAAGCTTTTAATTCCAAGCTTCATGCATTCCTCTATTTCCTTAAGCATTTTTTCAATACCTAACCTGTATATGCCTGGCATTGAGTGAACCTCTGAGGTTTTATTAGGGGATTCCAGTAAAAATAGAGGGTACATTAAGTTAGATGTATGTAATCTCGTTTCCTGAACCATCTGTCTAATGGCTTCTGATTTCCTATTTCTTCTGGGCCTAATATTCATTTTTCACTAATTGTAATTCCAAGAACAAATTTACTGATATTTTTGAGACTCGTGTCTGTAAAATCATTTGACCTTATAATAGTGGGCGCAGGTCCTGCGGGCTGTGCTTGTGCATACGCTTTAAGAAATGAGTCTTTGAAAATTGCACTTATTGACAAAGAGACATTCCCAAGGGATAAAATATGTGGAGATGCTCTGAGTGCTGATGTTGTTAATCAACTTTACAGGATGGATGAGGCACTGGGGGAACGATTTAAGAATTTCTTCGAAAAACAGGAATCACATGGCGTTAGGTTTTTTGCCCCTAATGGGAACATGCTGGATATCGACTTTTCTAATGAAAAGCATGGTGGTGCTGCAGGCTATATCTCTAAAAGAGAGCATTTTGATAACTTCCTTTTTAAGCAGGTTAAGGATCTTAAAAAGATTGAATTTTTCACTGAATCCAAAGTGGATCGAATTAGAGTTGAAGATGACTTGGTAAAACTGCTTGTTGGCGATACTAAATTAGAAGCTTCAATGGTGATAGGCGCTGATGGCGCACATTCAATTGTTAATAAATGTCTAGGTAAGATTAAGTTAGAAAAGAATCATTATTGTGCTGGATTGAGACAATATTATACTGGAGTGAAGGGCTTTCATGTAAGAGGACATATTGAGCTTCATTTCATAAAAGATGTTTTACCCGGTTATTTCTGGGTATTTCCATTACCTAATGGTGAGGCTAATGTGGGTTTGGGAATGTTATCAAGTGAAGTAAATAGGAAGAAAATTAACCTTAAAGCTAAATTGAAAGAGCTCATTGAAGATCATCCCGTGCTGAAAAATAGATTTAAAAACGCAAAACCGCTTGAATCTGTAAAGGGATATGGACTTCCTATTGGCTCTAAGAAAAGGCCAATTTCAGGAGAGCACTTTCTTCTCCTTGGTGATGCAGCAAGTTTGATAGATCCTTTTACCGGAGAAGGTATTGGCAATGCGATACGGAGTGGAAGAATAGCAGCTGATCACATAATTAATTGTTTCAAATCCGGCCGCTTTGATGCCGATTATAATACAAACTATGATAAAGTAATTTATCATAAAATGTGGAATGAATTAAGACTCAGCAGAGGACTGCAAAAGCTATTAAAGTTCCCCCGACTTTTCAATTTTGTCGTGCGTAAGGCCAATAAAAACCAGTCTGTAAAACTTCTGTTGACTTCAATGCTTGATGATGTGGATTTAAAAAAAGAGTTGGTGAAACCCTCCTTTTACTTCAAGCTATTAATCAGTTGATGATTTTATTGTAAAATGTAACTAGTTAAGCTGGTAATAGTTCCAGTGGAATGTCATTTGGATTGTAACCCTTGGGAAATCTGGTGATACAAAAGCGTAATGCATAAATACTTACAAAAACACCGAATACAGATGGTGCGATGAAGTATAATGGGTTTGAATCGAAAGATATAATACTGGCTACGCAGCCGATTAAAATCAAAGCGATAATTGCTAACCTCTTGAGGTATTTGGAAGGAGTCGAACCAAATTTAAACTCAGCTGCCTTATTTGACCTTACGTGCATATGAAGTACTCTAACAAAAGAGTTATAATTATGGGATTGATCCATAATCAGCCCATTATGGTTATAGTTTTTACTTGTAATATAGATGGGTTTCTTATCAATTATGTTAATTGTGCATGAATATTCACTCGGGTTAAAAAACTCTTCGGGGTTGTTCAGCCATACACGCGTAACCTCACTATACTTATAATTGTAAGTGGCACCGTCTATTACAACCCTAAAACCATTTTCACCTAAAGCCATTTGCGTCAAATGGGCTTTAGGTGAATTTTTAAATGAATACTCCATAATTATTATCTAATATATAATTATTTGGAAAATTCTGATATAGTTTTTTCAATTATATCACAACATTCATGTAGTTGATCCTCAGTCATCACTAGTGGAGGAGCAAATCTTATAATATTGCCATGGGTTGGTTTAGCAAGTAATCCATTGTTTTTTAATGCTACACAGATGTCCCATGCCGTTGAGCTATCAGGGTGATCATCGATGATAATGGCGTTGAGTAAACCCTTGCCTCTTACCAAAGAAACCAAATCGTTGTTAGCAATAAATTTGTTCATGCGTTCCCTGAAAATTTTCCCAAGTCTTCTTGCATTGATTATTAGATTTTCATCAGCAACTACTTCAAGGGCGGCCATGGCTACTGCTGAACCCAGTGGATTGCCTCCAAAAGTTGAGCCATGAGTTCCCGGAGTAATCACTTTCATAATATGATTGTCAGCGAATACAGCAGATACAGGGTATACACCGCCAGATATTGCTTTTCCTAAAATTAAAAGATCGGGCTTAGTATAAGTAGCTTGTTTTTCACAAGACTTTTCGCAGGTGCAATTGCCACAAATAGCTAAGAAACTCCCTGTTCGGGCAATGCCTGTTTGTATTTCGTCAGCAATGAATAAAGCATTGTACTCCTTACATAATTTCGCTATACCAGGTATAAAATCATCATTAGGAACATTAACACCTGCTTCACCTTGAATTGGTTCAGCCAGAACGCCTACTACATTGTCATTCTGTAAAGCTTCTTCTAAAGCTTCTAAATCATTGTAAGCTATTTTTATAAAACCATGCGTGAAAGGCCCAAAATTCTTTTTGGCCGTCATATCACTTGAAAATGAAATAATAGTGGTGGTCCTTCCGTGGAAATTTTGATCAAAAACAATAATTTGACCTTTGTTTTCGGGCACTCCCTTTTTTTCATAACCCCATTTTCTGCAAATTTTCAAAGCAGTTTCTACAGCTTCTGCGCCAGTGTTCATCGGTAGTAATTTGTCAAAACCGAATAATTCCGTCATATATTTTTCATATGGGCCTAGCACATCATTATAAAATGCTCTTGATGTAAGGGTTAACTTTTCTGCCTGCTCTTTTAGGGCTCCCACAATTTTTGGATGACAGTGTCCTTGGTTTACCGCACTATAAGAAGATAGAAAGTCATAATATTTTTTTCCTTCAACATCCCAAACATATACACCTTCACCTTTGGCCAATACTACGGGCAGAGGGTGGTAGTTGTGCGCGCCATGCTTATCTTCTAAATTAATTGCGTCTTGAGAAGTGAATTTTTGATTAATGATAGCTTCCATAAGTAAAAGAATTAAAGATTGAACATCACTACTCATTGCGGAGAGTAGCCATCCTTTCCTCATTCATTAAGTGGGAGAGAAATCATCCAAGTATCAAAATTAGCAAAATACCATCAAAAAGCGCTTTCCTTGAAATACATATTATATCATTTGGTACAAGAAATTAAACATTTTGATCTGTGATTTAAATTATAATGTAAAGGTCAAATAATATTTAAAATCAATGTTTGGCAATTAAAATACTTTTTGTGATATTTGCAGACCCAAAATAAAAAG
>CAYGNU010000419.1:0-4554 GCA_964351175.1 uncultured Roseivirgaceae bacterium
TCGCTTAAATATTTAAATACATTAAAACAAATATCTTCTGACTACAGTGACTCCGTAAAATTTATTGGATTGTTTCCAAAAAATTATGATTTGAACCAAGTTTCAAAATTTAAAAGTGATTATCAATTAAAATTTGATATCATCATAGATGATAATAATGAGCTTATAAAAAAGTATAATATCAAGGTTACTCCTGAAGTAGTTGTCTTTAATCATAGTAATATAATTTATCAGGGGGCTATTGATAATTGGTTCTATGCTTTAGGAAAAAATAGAATTGAACCTAACGAGTTTTACTTAAAAGATGCCATTCGTTCTATTCTTAACGAGCAAGTTGTAAGGATAAACAAGACTGAAGCAATTGGTTGTATTATTGCAAATTAGAATTCATGAAATCACTGAGTTTATTAACCTTCATTTTGCTCTCTTACTCACTTCTTGGACAAGAAGTGACCTATTTTGATAATATTGAGACAATAGTAATTAGTAAATGCGCTCCTTGTCATAAGCAAGGAGGTTATGGACCATTTCCATTAACAACTTATAATGAAGTTAAATCTAAAGGGAGTTTTATTGGACATGTGACTAAAACTAAATACATGCCTCCTTGGAAAGCTGATCCTGAATTTCAATCCTATAAAAATCAGATTATACTAGCAGACCAAGAGATTGATGATATCCAAAAATGGATAAGTGGTGGTTTTAAGAAAGGAAAAGAAAAAGGTAAAAGGCCTGAGATCAAAGATTTGATGGTTGATAGAAATGCAGATTTAGTGGTTGAGATGAAGGCACCTTTTGAGTTATCTGACCAGGCCATTGAGGATTATAGGTTTTTTAATATCCCAACTGATTTGAAAGAGGATGTATATTTGAAATCAGTAGAGTTTATTCCAGGGAATAAACAATTGGTTCATCATAGTCGGATTATGGCTGATACTTCAAATTTAATGCATGATTTAGATGGGATGTCAGAGTATGATCCGGAAATAAAGAAATTTATGACTATTCCTTTAGCAGATGAATTTATGTATGGTTGGGTGCCTGGGAATTTACCTGTTTTATATCCTGAAGGAACAGGGAAGAAGTTGTATGCTGGTACAGATTTGCTATTAAATATTCATTACGCTCCTTCATCTAAGGTTGATTATGATAAATCTAAAATAAAGCTTTACTATACCAAAGATCCAGTGGAGCACGAGATAAAAACCTTAGCTATCAGAGAAACTCATATTTCTAATCAACCTTTTTATTTAGATGCGGAAACAGTGCCAACATTTTACGTGAGCTATACCGTAGAAGAAGAGATGAACCTAGTTTCTATACTACCTCATATGCATTATCTGGGTAAGAGTTTTAAGGCATTGGCCGTAACGCCAGATGGTGATGCTATTCCTTTGATAAAAATTGATGAGTGGGATTTTAATTGGCAGAGTACCTATTTATTTAATGAAGTGATAAAAATACCTGCCCAATCCATCATACTGGTGACAGCTACCTATGATAATACCACTGAAAATCCTGCTAATCCAAATAATCCTGCAATTGACGTAGGTTATGGGTGGAACACTACAGATGAGATGATGAATCTTGTAATATATTATTATTAGCCTTTATTTACTGGTGTATTGATCATCTCTGCAGTGATGGTTCAATGGCCAACGTGCTGAAATTTTATATTATACTTAGGTTATTCGTGATTCTTGAGATATGTTTTTACATAGTCTTCAACCCCTTCTTCAAGCGTAGTAAATTCTTCTGGATATCCAATGGATTTTAATTTAGTCATGTTGGCTTCTGTGAAGTACTGATATTTGTCTCTTATATCTATAGGTGTGTCTACAAAAGAGATATCTTCTTTTTTATCCATGGCTTTAAATACTGCTTTGGTCAAGTCAAGGAATGTTCTGGCTTTGCCACTGCCTAAATTATAAATGCCAGAATTTTTCCGATGATGCATTAACCAATAACAAACATCAATCACATCTTTAACATAAACGAAATCGCGCATCTGTTCACCATCTTTATATTCAGGGTTATGAGATCTAAACAACTTCATGGCATCAGTCTTCAATATCTGATTGTAAGCGTGCCAAACAACAGATGCCATTCTTCCTTTATGGTATTCATTTGGGCCGTAAACATTGAAAAACTTTAATCCTGCCCAGAAAAATGGTTTTTCAGTTTGTTCTAAAGCCCAAGCATCAAAGTCTTGCTTTGACTGTCCATAAGGGTTTAGTGGCTTTAGTTTTGGTATTTCACTTTCATTGTCATCATAACCAAACTCTCCTAGACCATAAGTGGCAGCTGAAGAGGCATAAACCAAAGGAATTTGGTTTTCTATACAAAGCTTCCAAATGTCCTTTGTGTACTGCGTATTCATTTTAGTGAGTAGCTCAACATCAAAAAGTGTCGTGTCAGTTTTAGCTCCTATGTGGAATATAAATTCAACAGATGACCCATTTAATGACAGCCAATGAATAAAAACATCACGATCTATACGCTCTTTTATCTTTAAACCATCTAAGTTTTTATTCTTATCTGGACGCTCAAAGTTGTCTACAGCAATAATATCATTGAAATTTTCATTATTGAGCTTTTCTATCAACTGACTACCTATAAATCCTACGGCCCCTGTAACTATTATCATGTATTTAGATTTTGAACAAATTAACCCAATGATTTCAATAAATTAAAAGGTATTAATAAATAATGGCTTTGCTATCTTTGTCAAATAATTCTTGATGATGGTTTTTGTTAGTAGACACGAGCATTTTAATGCGGCACATAAACTTTACAATCCAAATTGGAGTGCTGAAAAAAATGAAGAAGTATTTGGCCCTTGCGCTAATGCCAATTGGCATGGACACAATTTTGAAATAATTGTGACTGTAAAAGGTGATCCTGACCCCGATACAGGGTTTGTAGTAGATCTCAAAAAGTTAAGTAGACTTATTCGAACAGAAATTATAGATAAGGTAGATCATAAAAATCTGAATGTTGATGTCGATTTTATGGTTGGTAAAATGGCAAGCACTGAGAATCTGGTCATCGAATTTTGGAAGATTTTAGATCAAAAAATAAATACCATTTCCTCTTCAGCTATGCTGCATTGTATTAAACTATATGAGACACCAAGAAACTTCGTGGAATATTATGGTTAAAAACCTATCTTAATTTCATGAAGTATTATCTAATAGCAGGGGAGAGGTCTGGTGATTTACACGGTGGTAATCTCGTAAAGGCTCTCAAGAAAAATGATCCTCAGGCTATTTTTAAAGGTTTCGGTGGAAATAAAATGGGCGATGAGGGAGTAGAACTTACGCTTCATTACAAGAACCTTGCTTTCATGGGGTTTTTCGAAGTTCTGAAAAACCTATTCAAGATTTCACAATATCTTAAGCTGTGCAAAAAGGATATTATTGACTTCAAACCAGATGTTGTCATTCTTATTGACTATGGAGGGTTTAACCTAAAAATAGCTTCATTCTTAAAAAAGCATAAGCTCAAAGCATATTACTACATATCTCCTAAAGTATGGGCATGGAATCAAAATCGTGCATGGAAAATTAAGCGGTTGATTGATCGAATGTTTGTAATACTTCCTTTTGAAAGGGAGTTCTATAAAAAATTTGACTGGTCTGTTGATTATGTGGGTAATCCTGTGCTCGATGCCATTAGGTCTCACAGAACTGAAAAAATTGAGGTCAGAAATGGTAAAAAGGAAATAGTAGCAATCCTACCAGGCAGCAGAAAACAAGAGGTAGAAAATGTTATTACTTTAATGCCTGAGATTATTCAGGCATATCCGCAGATCCATTTTGTGATTGCTGCGGTTGATAACTTGGATAATGATATTTACAAAATAGCCGAAAACTACGAAAATGTCGAGCTTATCTATGGGAAGACCTATGACTTACTTGCTCAATCCAAGGCACCAATTGTTACCTCTGGAACCGCCACACTTGAAACAGCGCTACTAAAAATACCACAAGTAGTTATTTATAAGACTAGCTCTATTTCTTATCATATAGGTAAGAGACTAATTAGAGTAGGTTACATTTCTTTAGTTAATCTCATAGCCAATAAACCGGTAGTTAAAGAGTTGATTCAAAATGATTTAAATATAGATAATCTGAAAATGGAACTTTCATTGTTAATCTCAGATGAAGACTACAGATCTAGAATAATTGAAGATTATGATAATATCTATTCTACACTAGATGTAGGTTCTGCATCTGAGAATACTGCCCATTTAATCACAAAATACTTAAGTGCCTAATTAGGCAACTTTCAATTTCCCGTATTTTGATTTATTGAATTTCTCTTCAGCGTAGGCCTTTGTGATGATCAATTTTGAAGTGGACTTAGAAGAGGGTAATTCAAACATAGCATCATTAACGATTGCTTCACAGATTGATCTTAGGCCTCTAGCTCCAAGCTTATAGCCCATCGCTTTCTCAACTATAAAATCAATAGCCCCTTTCTTGAACTCAACCTCAAAGTCTTCCATCTCAAATAATATCTCATATGGCTTAACTAACGCATTCTGTGGCG